>JAGLGJ010000180.1 GCA_023144075.1 Candidatus Bathyarchaeota archaeon
TCCAATATGACCGATATAATTTTCGAATGGTTACTAATTTTCGGATTGTTACTATTGAGGGTCTTTGGCACTTAGATTCACTCTGATGGTAGATACTGTAGATTATCTTCAGTTTTTAGAAACGAGTGTTTTCTTCTCTTCTTCACTTAGTTCTCTGTAACCGTCTTTCGTAATTATAGCAATATCGAAGTTATCTCCGCTAGCAGCATCTCTTTTCATAGCAACCGTTATGGCTTTCAATACTATTGGAATGGCCTCTTTTATAGACATTCCTTCTTTGAATTGGGCTTCAAGGACACCATAAGCTATGGGTGAACCAGAGCCTGTAGAAACACATGTCTCTTCAGTGAGGCTTCCTAAGGGATCAAGTGCAAAGATTTTGGGCCCTGTGTTGTCAACACCGCCTATTAGAGCTTGTAATATGAATGGCATTAATCTTGAAGAGAAGAGTATGTTTGCAACTAGTCTCGAGGCAGCTCTGACAGGCATAACTACTCCATTCTGTAAATTATAGATCCTTGAGTTTGCTTTCAAAATGTCTACCATGGCTTGAGCATCGGCAACTGAACCTGCAATAGTCATACCGATATGATCTGCAATTGGGTAAACCTTTTTTGCATTTTTATGTGCAACGAAATAACCCATTGTCGCTCTAGTATCGGTTGCTAAGACGACACCGTCTTTGCAGGCAACTCCTATCGTAGTAGTTCCTTTTGCAATCTTTTCATTAAGTTCTTTTGATATGGGATACATATATGAATGCCCTCAATAAATTTCAAGGTAGTCTCAGAAGAATCGCTCAAGATGACTTGGCGATTGTTATCTCACAAACCTCAACAACTTAAAAATCTTTCGTGGAAGTAAACATGTTGCAAAAAGTTACACTGATTGGGAAAAAGCAAGCGCGAAAGGGATATAGATTTCTGTTTGAAGGTGAAGCAGGACTCTGCTCAGGTTGCAGTGTTAAAAAAGTTTGTCTAGGAAATTTGAAACCTGGTAGGCTATACGAGATTGTGAAGATTTCTGATAAGAGTTTCCCTTGTATTCTCCATTCTGAGGAAGCTGTTGTTGTTGAGGTAAATGAACCGCTTATTGATGCAGCGATATTTTCTAAAACCGCAATTAGTGGCGCGTTAATAAAGTATGAGAAACATGAATGCGATAAGTGGGATTGTAATTATTGGAATAGGTGTTTCCCTTCAGGTCTAACTAAAGGTGATAGATGTAAGGTGGATAACATTAAGGGGTCTTTGTCGTGTCCTTTGGGGGTTCAGCTTCTTTTGGTTTCTCTTCAGATGCAGGACGAGGTTTCCTAAATATCTCTAGGAAGGATATTGTGCTTGTTTCAGGCAAGAATTTCTGTATATCGTTTGATATTGCCTTTTTTGCGAGTTGTAGTCCTTCAATGAATAAAGCATCCTCTGGGAGCTCCATTGTACACTCGTTCTGAGTTAAATTGATTTTAAATTTGTCAGCCGGAATCATCTGTAATCTTCTATGCAGAATTGCTTTGATCTTTTCATCATTTGTTTCAATAATCCTTTGAAGTTTCACGTCGTAGATCAGTATCTTGCCAGCCAAGGGATGGTTAAAATCAACTTGAACTCTTCCGGCACCTACAGATCTTACCAGTGCAGATTTTCCATCTATTTGTACTCGGGCGCCTGGAACTGGGTTGATCTGTTCATTTCTAAAACGCTTCATAGGTATTAGTCGCATTTTAGATGAGTCTCGTTGACCATACCCCTTTTCGGGAGTGACCTCAACTGTTATCTCCTTATCTGGTTCAAGATTCAGTAGAGCTTCATCCAGTCCTTCTGGGACTTCTTTTTCGCCGACAACGATGAACATGGGCTCGTAAATGTTTTCACTTTGATGTATTTTCGCTTCTTTTGCTACCTTTTCTAAGGTTGTTTCTATGATCTCACTATTTTCCTTTATCTTAGTTGTGAAATCTATTAGTGCAAAATCACCTTTTTTAATTGGCATCTCATACACCCAAAGATATCACATTAAGGCGATCTTGCCAGCTTATTAATGCTATAGTTTCAGTCAATTAGTCAAGTTAATCCTAGTATTTCTGTAACTCTAAAGCAGAGGATGCCGTTATCTCGGTATAGAGTGCCACGTGCTATAAATGTTGAATCTTTTTTTAGGAGAGTTGGTGGTCCTTCAAAGTCCTCTGGCAGGATTCTGGCTCTCCAACGGTCATTTATCCATGCGATGACTCTTCCGGGGTAGACTGTCTCAACTATTATCTTAAAAACATCTTTTTCATTTCTACTCTGAGAATGATCTTGTCTTGAGGCAACCTTTATCGAGGCGACACGGTCCAAGCCGAGTCTCATTATGTGGCCTGAATCCTCAAGTTTGTTTATCGCGGTCATGACAGCATTTGGTGATATACCATCTAAAGTAAGATTATTTGTTATGCTTTCGATATTGGCTCCTTTATGTCCCATTTTCATAGTTTCAGATAATATACTTCTTGATGCCCTATTAACCTCGGTTAGGAATCTATTACCTTCATTCTTTGGTTTTGGTTCTACTGTATTACCCTGATCGCGTTCCTCAGCTTTCATTTCGAATGTTTTCAATTCGTCGTTAGTAAGTGGCATCTCTTCAGGCTTTGGCCCTAATCGGATCAAAGGTTTTAGATCTTTATTGAGAAGGCGTGT
>JAGLGJ010000181.1 GCA_023144075.1 Candidatus Bathyarchaeota archaeon
AGAAAGGAATAGACGATGTCGCCCAACACTTCCTAGCCAAAGAAGAAATTGCAGCGATAAGTAGAGTCAGTGAGAAGGATATAGAGAAACTATCAAAGGCGACAGGCGGTAAGATTGTGACAAATATTGATGACCTCAAATCCGAATATCTTGGAAAAGCAGACCTTTTCGAAGAGAGAAAGATCTCAGACGATAAAATGACATTCATTGAAGGATGCAAGAATCCTAAAGCAGTGGCAATAATCATAAGAGGGGGAACGGAGCGAATCGTCAGTGAGGCCGAGCGTTCAATTCATGATGCACTCTGTGTTGTCAGAGACGTTATACGCGAGCCTAGAATAGTAGCGGGTGGAGGAGCACCAGAACTTGAAGTTGCTTCCAAACTTAGAAGATTTGCTGAGAAACTTACAGGAAAGGAACAGCTAGCTGTAATATGTTACGCTGAAGCTTTGGAAGTCATACCAATGACTTTAGCCGAAAATGGTGGTCTTGATCCTATAGACATTCTTGTAGAGCTTAGAGCAATGCATGAGAAAGGTGAGAAGTGGGCTGGTGTAGATGTTAATAAGGAAAAAGCCATGGACATGACAAAATCAAATGTATATGAGCCCCTTGCCGTTAAATCACAGGTTGTAAAATCAGCTAGCGAAGCAGCTTCAATGATATTGAGAATTGATGACGTCATATCTGCTTCCAAACCCAAAGATACTCCTCCTGGACCGCCAGGTGGAGACTCCTCAGAATTTGACTAAATTTTAATTGCTGCACCATTTAGTTGGTGTAGCTCCAAATCTTTTTTTTAATTGAATTCCAGAATTCATATGTTAAATTTTGATTTATTGCAATATTTATGAACAATATTGCTGATGAGGAAATTATATTAATCAATGTTTAAATGGGCCCTTGCATAAAATTCTATAATAATCTACCTTCGGTGAGGTAATTGAGGTTCTCATTAGTACTAATTATCAGTATATTGTGTATACTTTCATCTTCATGTTTAGATTTGGAATCAATACGAGATGTGGAAGCCTATACTGATTACTATGTGCCTACTTACTATCCCTACTCTACTTATGCAAGTCGCTATAATTATTTTGTAACTATATCAATTTCAGATCTATCATCAGATCGCTTAACTTCTATTCAGATTAATGGCAATGATGAAGGAACTATTCAGGGAGGATCCTCACGAGAATTCGAAGTTAGAAGTACAGAATCACACATCTTCCAAGTTCAAGAATATGTATCGGGAGCCGATGGAGTCAGATATGTTTGCCGTGAGAATTCTTGGACTTTTGAGAAAACTCAGACAAGTGATTACCCTTACAATTATCCATATTATTACCCATACTATTACTATACTGCGCCACATTACTATACAAATAATTCATACTCTCCGGTAGTCTATTCTTACTATTACTATCCTGGAGCGTATTACTACCCATATTATTATCCAAGTTCCACAAGATCTACACTTGAAGCTTCACATACTTTCTCATATGAACCTGAATACATGTTGACGGTTGATAACGCATATGGTCAGTCAATCGACAAGGCAGGTTGGTGGCAAAAGAGTGTGGTAGTTACATTATCAACATCAGAGAGAATAGAGCAATCTGATCAGGAAAGAAAAGTGTTCAAGGCATGGAACATTGATGGCACTGAGATGTTTAGCAATACAATAACGTTGACTATGAATAAGCCTTACAAAGCCAGATCAATATACCAATCAGAATACTACATCCAAGTAAACTCAGAGCGGGGTCATCCCCAGGGATCTAGCTGGTATCGAGAAGATTCCATGGCAACCATATCCGTCGACCCTGAAGTAGCTATGGCCGGTTTTTGGGGTTCAATAGGAGCCAAGAATGTTTTTGATAGATGGGATGGAATGACAAGTGGAGACCAATTCAGTCCTACGACTGAGATCGTGATAGAGAACCCAATGGTTTTAACAGCAATGTGGCGTTCAGATTATTCAATGGCATATATAACCTTGGCAATAATATTGAGCGTAATATTGATCTTAATCATCGTTGGAATCATAGTCTCAATGCGAGGGCTTCCAGAATTTCAAAGAAGAGCTCCGTCCTCCGCTCTTGACAATCTAAATATTAGATATAGCCAAGGTGAGATTACCAGAGAAGAATATTTAAAGATGAAAAAAGACATTCAAAAATCCTAAATCAT
The DNA here is from genome assembly GCA_023144075.1 of Candidatus Bathyarchaeota archaeon. Classification (GTDB taxonomy): domain Archaea; phylum Thermoproteota; class Bathyarchaeia; order 40CM-2-53-6; family RBG-13-38-9; genus RBG-13-38-9. The sequence continues at coordinate 2,194 of JAGLGJ010000181.1, forward strand.
TCCTCTTTTCTATTAAACAAGTTCTTGAGATTATTCGACTCTCTTGACTACCCATTCTGATTGGGATGCCTAGTTTCCATGAGATTATTCATGAATAATCTTCTAACATGAATAAATAGATGAGACAATATTTTGGTCAAGTTGCAATTCTAAGCTCTCACAAATATTTCGAACAGGTCTTTTCTATTAAAAATAATTTCTTGAGATTTTTGGATTCTATTTTGTGATATTAACGATTGAAGTTCCAAGTGTTCTAATTATAGGCAGGCCGATAATCAGTGACAATATAACAATTATAACACGTTCAATCGGGTAGACCAAGAATATCCCCCACCAAATTGTATTGGCAGCTTCTGCACTGAGTGTTGGTAGGATGATTGAACTAAAAAGTAAATTGCCCATTAGATGTTGAGACAAGGTTCCTATCAAAGATAA
>JAGLGJ010000182.1 GCA_023144075.1 Candidatus Bathyarchaeota archaeon
GCCGGGAGTGGGATTTGAACCCACGAGGCCCGTAAGGACCACAGGCTTTCAAGCCCGTTTCCAGGCATAGGCTTCTTCAAGAAACTGCCCCGTACCAGGCTCGGGAATCCCGGCAAAAATCGATCTTGATTCAATATTTTGGTTTAAAGCTGTTATTCTCCCTTGGAAAGATCGCCTTTTAATTTGACGTGATCTATTTTTTTTTGGTAACCCGATTGTTTGCTTTTCCATTCTCTAGGATATGTTCCAGTTTTCATTATGACTCTTTTTATCTTAGCCGCGATACCTTTCTCAACATCTAGGATAGTATCAGTTGAGAGTTTAGATTCGGCGAGTGCTATGACTTCTCCTTTTAGAGTGAATATCGCTACGGGATTTTCAGGTTCTATGTCCGTCTCAATTTTGGCTATTCCGGGAACAGCTAGTAATGCCCCATGACATATTGCGTCAACGGCTGAGTCTCGAATATAGATCTTTGGGATACATTTGAAAGCTTCTTCAACAGGCTGTATGATCGTCCTTAGTTGGTCTTCGCTATCTTCCTCCTTATAGATTCTGTTGGCTTCTTGAAGTTCGTTTATTGTATAGTGATTCTCTTCTTCTGTGAAGATCCCTGCTCTGGTTCTTCTTAATTCTCTCATGTGAGCTCCACTACCCAGCGCGTCACCTATGTCTGAACATAATTTTCTGATGTAGGTTCCTGCCTGACAAGATACTCTAAAAAGAACTCTTCGGTTATCGATCTCTAACAATTTTATGTTGTAAATCACTCTCTTTCGAAGTTCTCTTTTAACTGAAGCTCTGATAGGGGGTTTCTGATAGATCTCGCCTATGAATTCATTGAGTTTTGCTTTTACCTCATCCTCTGGAATATCACTATGAAGTTGCATTAGGCAGATGTATTCCTTTCCTGAGTAGAGGAATGTCTGAACCACTTTTGTTGCATCCTCTATCGCTATTGGGAGTACACCAGTTACCATGGGATTTCCCCGGCTTCTTAGCCTCTAGGGTGCCACCATGACCAACATGTGATACCTCAAGAATTTTCTTTACCCATGATGCAACTTCATGACTAGATGGATTGGGTGGTTTGTCAAGGTTAATCAACCCAAATCTAATGTGTTCGTCGATTGTTCGTTCTTCAGGATTCTTTCCAAATCGGTTATCGGTATCGACTTCAGCAATTATTTTCAGGTCTCTTCTAACTTTCCAAAATGGAGTCTGATCTTTCATTAAATTCACCTCTTGCTAGGAAGAATTAGCGGCGAGATATTGAGTTTTTTAATGTCAAAGTCTTTAGGAGTTCTTTCGTTTCTTCTCAGCTGGGGCCTTTTTGGGTGTAGATTTACCTTTTGTTAGAACTTGTTCTATCTCTTTATCGGTCGCTCCTTTCTTGATCTCGATTTTCTCTTCAGTTGGACTTAGATGTTTGAGGTTTACTCTTCTTCTTTTTACTCCTGTAATTTGTGATGGGCCCGTGACGAGTACGAAGTTCTTATCTATCAAGTCTACTATGATGCAACGTTTTCCTTTGTCTCTACCAGTTGTTTTGATATAGAGAGAGCCTATTTCTATTGATGACATTCATTTCTTCCTCTTTGTGATTTCTTTGACGTAGTCTCCTACGATCTTTTTAATGATTTTCTTCATTTCCTCGAAGGGGTATAGATTGGTGTCGACAATTAAATCATATATTGATGGATCGGAGACGTCTATTCCGTAATATTTTTTATATCGTTCTTTCTCGATTTGTTCTCTATAAAGGGTTCTCTTTTCAGCTTCCTCTAAACTCATACCATCTCTCTCTGCTATTCTTTTTAATCGTACTTCTTTTGGGGCTATCAGGAGTATCTTGAGAACTGTTTTGTCTCCTGCCATCCAAGCAGCTAATTGCCCATCGAGGAGGATGTTTCCTTTATCTGCTTCCTGTTTTATTCTTTGATCAATCTTGTTATCTATTTCCGGATTATTATCGGTAATTTTATTCATCTCACCTAGGGTTATTTTTTTTTCTTTAGCAACTGCTCTAAAGAGTTCACCTGCAGATATGTGTCTTAGTTCCAAGTCTTCAGCTAATAATTTAGCGTAAGTAGATTTTCCTGTCCCGTGCAGTCCACCCACTGTTATTACTAAATTCATTGATGTCGTTAATTCTCCTGAGTGAAGGACTATTTCATGAGATTAGATTCTGTTATCCCATTTCGGGATTAACGCCCAGCATTCTTGAGAGTGGAAGACTTGAGGCGAAAGAGCAGAGGATATACCAGGTTATGTATGGAAGCTCGTAACCTAAGAGTATAGGAAATGTAAATGGAGATAAGGCAACTACCTTAGTCGCGAAGAAACTGTTTAATATGTAAAATATTATCCAAAACGGACCCAAATATATGAAGCTCACCTTCATTCTATCCCACATTGCCCTACTTTGAAGCTGCATTATTGGTTTCTGCTTCTTCATTACTTTCGCAAGCAATTCCTTGTCACCACTTTTTTTAGCTTTATCCATCTCTTTTCTCCATGCATTCACTTCACCCATAACTGACTTCATTTTGTCTACATCTACAAGTACACGATTCGCAAGATTAGT
>JAGLGJ010000183.1 GCA_023144075.1 Candidatus Bathyarchaeota archaeon
ATTCTTTGATTTTGGTTCTACTGTATTACCCTGATCGCGTTCCTCAGCTTTCATTTCGAATGTTTTCAATTCGTCGTTAGTAAGTGGCATCTCTTCAGGCTTTGGCCCTAATCGGATCAAAGGTTTTAGATCTTTATTGAGAAGGCGTGTGATTTTACGCATTTTTTCGACTCTCTTCTTACTTGCATAAACATATGCAATATCGAAAGTGTCTTTTGCTGCTAAGATGATCGCTCTACCTGCTGCTTTTCTTCCTGTCCGCCCTTTTCTTTGGATATGACGAATCTCGCTTGGGACAGGTTCATAGAAAATTACAAGCTCCACGCTAGGGATGTCTAAACCTTCTTCAGCAACGCAAGTTGCAACAAGGATATTAATTTCTCCAGAATCAAAATCTCTAAGAATCTCTGTTTGCTCATCCTGACTTAATCCAATGTCTTTATCCTTGGTAGCTTGTCCAACAAATCTCTCAGCTCTCACTTCAAGACTTTCATTTAATACTCGAACTAGATCTTTTGCAGTGTCTCTGTATTGTGTAAAAACTATGATTCGAGAAGCTGGTTTGCGGATAAATTGCTGCTTAATCTCATTTAATAGCAAGTTTATTTTGGGGTGATGGATATTTTTCGACTCATCTATGTTTTTTTTCAGGGTCTGAAATTTGTGGTGCTTGACAATTGTTCGATAACTTTTCTTTGAGTTGTTTGTTGACTCTATCTTATCCATAAAATGTACTAGAATATTGATCCCTTGTGTTTCGAGAAGCTCGAGAGCATGGAACAGTGTTAAAGCGGCTGATTGTGCTACTATCGCACTAAATATTGGACCTTTATTTGTTTCAGAGCTACGAGAAATCTTACTTCTCAGAGATTCTCCTACTTCTAATAAATCTCGTCTTGTTGTGTAGTCTATATTTTTTTGCAAGTAACCTAGTCTACGAAGCCAGCTGAGTCTTTCGTTTATAAGTTCTCTAAGATCATACTTTATTTTCAAATATTCTTCAGGTAATTCAACGAATTTCCATTCTGTCTGTACTGGATTTATGTATGGTACGACATCAACATCTTCTTCAGTTCTATATTCTATTTGCTCTATGAAGAGAGCTCTACATACCTCTTCGGCACGTTTTCTTTCAGCTCCAGGGCTAGCAGTCGTTCCTAATATTATCGGCCATGGGGCTCTCTCCATATATTTTTTCGCAACATAGGTGTATGCATAATCTCTTGTAGCCCTGTGGCATTCATCAAAGACAAGTAGGCTGAACTGTCTCAAGTCTATATATTTTCGGATAAGATCATTTTTCACAACTTGAGGTGTTGCGAAGAAGAGGCGGTTTTTACCCTTCCAGATTGCCTCTCGATTTCTATTTGCTATCTTGCCTGTAAGAACAATAGCCTCATCGTTAGGTATCTTTAGGATTTCAAGGAAGGATTGATGATGTTGAAGTACCAAAGGTCTAGTAGGGGCCATCATTAGAATACGGGTCTGTTTTTGATTGAATAGAAAATGTGCGGCAACGAGTGCCGTTATAACAGTCTTTCCGAGAGCTGTCGGAAGAACAACAAGTGTGTTTCTAAGTCGAGCTTTAGCAGCTATGTTTTCCTGATAAAGTCTTGTATCTATTCGTTCATATCGTATCAGAGGGTTTGTCCCTTCGCTATCATGTTGGATACTCGTTTTCATGACCAAATGCTACTCTGATTTGAGTCTTTCAGTATATATTACCGCAAATGCAATAGTTAATAATTAATTATAGCCCTCTTACAACCTTCATGAAGTATATTGATAGATATAATATGTGATTGATATTAGAAGAAAGAACATAGCTTTCTCAAAAGAAAGCAGAATTAAATTAAACTATTCGAAAGATTCGAAACAAGACTCAGACAGGTGGTGCGTATTACGACTGAAAATAGTGATATGGTCAGAATCCATCCATTAGATCCACTTTACGATAAAGAAGGTCATGAGACTGGAAGATACAGCTTAAGAATTGAGTTCGATGCGGTTATGAAGGTTAATCGGCGAAAGACGAGACATGAAATTCATAAAAAAGCATCTGAGATGTTCGAAGTAGTTTTTAAAAAACAAAAAGATATTGATGAGGTCGAAATAGTGGCTGTCATTCCACAAAAAAATCCAAACGAGAATGCTATTGGTATGGTTATTAAGATGAAAATGAACCGGACCATTGCTGAGAAAGTAAATTGGAAAACATTCAAACCAAACGATTTACCTAGAATTTTAGAGACATATTGGGTCCATCCATCATTGATCTCAGAGTAACGGTGCGCTAGATCGATTCATTTTAACTTTACATGAATTTTTTCGCCAAATTCAATTATGCCATATCTACCCATATGAGCTGGACCTGGATTAACGATAATTGTTTCACCTATTTTGTCAATGCCTCTCGCCTCATGAATGTGTCCAGTTACTACTAACACTGGCTTTTTTGACTCAATAAACTGTCGAACAGAAGTACTTCCAGCATGGATTCCAGTGGCTGTTCTATCGAGTTTTGTGTCTTTTGGAGGGCAATGTGAGATCAAGATCATGTTTTTTTTCTCCACACATTTTAAAAAA
>JAGLGJ010000184.1 GCA_023144075.1 Candidatus Bathyarchaeota archaeon
CTTGATCGATAACGCTAGCACAGATGGATCGATAGAGTATGTTCAAGAGAACTTTCCATTGGTGCGAATAATAAAATTCGATGAAAATTTTGGATTTGCCAAAGGTTATAATCACGCAATAAAACAAATTACGGCAGACTATATTTTACTATTAAACAATGATACAAAGATACTAAAATCTGATTTTCTTGATGTCATGGTTAATCAAGCTCAAAAAGACTTGGATATAGCTGCAATTGCTTGCAAGATGGTCTTCATGTCAGATCCATCCATAATTAATTCAGTCGGAGGAATTGGTATACCGTATTGGCGAGGTTTTGAAGACGTCGGTTTTAGAGAGAAAGATGTTGGGCAATATGATTCATCACCCATTGAACCTTTTTCATTTTGTGGAGGCGCCACTCTAATACGGTCACAAGCATTTATAGAGACACAGGGATTTGACGAGGCATTTTTCGCATTTTTTGAAGACACTGATCTCTCATGGAGATTCAGATTAAAGAAATATAAAATCAAGTATGTTCCTGGTGCAAAGATCGCTCATCAGTATTCAGGTACATATTCTGAAGGACCTGAGAAAACATATCTATGCAAAAGAAACTTATTTAGATCAATTCTAAAGAATTGTGAAAGTCCCATTCTCTATTGGGCCATACGAAATTATTTTCTTTTTACAATTCTTGCTTCACTGTCTTATCTAAGAGTAGAACATGCACCCCTTATGGGATGGGCACTTTGCAAAAGCATATTATGGAACTTATGGCATCTTCCAGGAACCTACACTAAACGTAAAATTATCCAAAGTGAAAGAAAGATCGGTGATAAAGAAATTTTAACGAGAATGTACCCTTCCAGACTTCTTAAAAGACGTGAAATGAATTCATTTGGAGATCGGGTAGGAGAAACGATATTTGGTTATCTACCAAAAAATCTTGCTTCAAAAAGATTATCCAGTCGCAATTGATATTGTTGATATTTCATTTAGATCTACGAAGGCGTCCCCATTATTATCGTTCCATCTGAAGATGTAATATGAGTCATTATAATTAATGCTATTAGGATCAATAATAAATTTGAAGAATTTTCCTCCAGCGAAAGTTCCTTTCCATCCATAACCGTAGACAATTAATATCTTGTTTCCGTCATCGTCTGTGAACGCTTCTACTACAAACATATCACTTTGAGAAAAGTCAGTCATACCTGTAGCGTCTATTCTTGATCCGTTTCTGTTATACCAGTATGCTCTGCCGTCTTCCACCCCAAAATATACTGGGGCAATCCTGTTGGATTCATAGTATTTTACTGGAGCATTTACTATTGGTCCACCAAAAAGAATGACTGTCTTATTCTGCAGCATTACTGCTCCATTATTGTTATCTATAACTAATTGATTTGTATCGGTCGCCTCATTTTGAAGGTTCGTACACATACCTGCAACATATCCTGCAGCCGTCCAGTCCGTCACCATTGCATAAGCTACTCCAGAAGGTTTAGAGCCTTGATAATCTGGATAAACAAAAGTCCCATTGCCCTCCAATGAATTCACAATGTCAGAGTCTATCTCAGATATCGATATCTTTAGTTTATACATTGCAGTTAGAGTTGCCGAAGCACTAATCGTCACAGTTGTAGATTGAGCCCGAACATTTGCCACTGAAATACCGCCATTGGTCTCCCATTCTACAAAGGAGTAATTGTCACTTGGATTAAAGGTAACTTGGTAATTTCCTGAAGTCTGGTTTAATTCATTTGGAAGAGAGTATGTTGAGGATTCGAATGTTATCGTGCCCTGGTTAGATGTTCCTCCATTATTTTCAGTTGATTCAAACTGTATTGTATATTCTGGTATTGAATATGAAACAGTCATGGCTGCGACATAATTCTCGATATTGACTTCTCCATAGGCTATTTTGAACCAGCCGTTCTCACCCCACCAAGTGCCCCAACTGTTCTTAACTATCCAATAGCCTTCAGTGTCATCATAACCTACAATTGCGACGGCATGACCACCCTCATACCCCCCCGATGTATATTGGTAGATTCCCCCAGAATATGAGAAGAAATCAGTATAAACATCCATAGCTGCGATGACTGGACCGTCCTGCAGATATGTTTGAATGGCGGTAACATCGTTTGCGACCCAATTCCAGCTAGCTATAGTATACTTGGGCCAGCCTGAGCTGTCCGGGCAATCAGCGTCTGATGCTTGGTAAGGGAAATAAGATTCAGTCGCAGTACCAGAATTCCTCAGATAATTCAAAGCTGAACTGATATACCACCCATAATCACATTCACCACCTCCACAAGAGAATAGTAATTGCTCAGAGAGATCAATATCCCAGTTAGGATCATTCGCAGCTATTCGAAGCTTAGTTTCAAACGCTCCAATCGTACCGAATGCAACACAACTTCCACAACCACCTTGATTACGTATTGGCGTTGTCCAGTCAACTCCATCTTTATCTCTCCAATCAAGCTGATCTGGAAGAGGCTCAGCTCTCTCTAGGTATGTTCTTTCACGTTCGGTAATTTCCTCTTCTAACCACCCTAGACCATATTGATTGTTAATTT
>JAGLGJ010000185.1 GCA_023144075.1 Candidatus Bathyarchaeota archaeon
AGTTGGACGTCTTTCAGATAAAAAGAGACCATTCCTTGACCAGATTATTAGAAGCTCTGTTGATGCAGATAAAATGGATTTTCTCTTAAGAGACTCCTATCACACAGGAGCTGGTTATGGTACAATCGATATGTTCCGACTAATTTACACGATGGATTTACTCGACAAAAATTTAGCTGTTGACGCTACTGCAATATCTACATTAGAGACATTCCTTCTTGCTAGACTCGAATCTTTTAGAACGATATATTTCCATAGAACGACGAGAGCAGCCCAGATAATGGTTATTAGAGCTTTAGAAAACGCAATGGATGAACTCAATTTATTTGGTTCTGATTTCTTAACAAAATATCTTCTACTAGATGATTGCACTCTTTGGCAGATGTTGAAAAACTCAAAGAGTAAAGGCATCATAAATGATCTTGATAAAAGAAAATTGATTAAATGCGCGTATGAGAAAACATTTTTCGTAAAAGACCAGCTTGTTACTAATATATTTAACAACGAATCAGTAAGAAAACGGATTGAAGGAGATATAGCTGAAAAAGCAAAAGTTTCACACGAAGAAGTGACAATAGATGTGCCATCCCTTCCATCAGTTCCTTACCATTACGCAATAGATATCGAACCGATGAGTATACCAATCTTTCATAAAATGAAAACAGGAGAAAAAATTCCACAAAAACTCGAAGAATTATCAAGAATTATTGGATCGCTAAGAGTCTTCCTGAACATAATACGAATTTACACAAAAGAAGAATTTAGAGAAAAAGTTAGAAAAGCTTCAGAAGATGTTCTTGGTGATGCTCCACTATCAAATACTGTTTCTTCCTGATCTTTATTATTAATTGCGTATTCTATCCTCTAATATACTAAGATATATTCGAAAAGCCTCTGTTTCTGGTAAGCTTGAATGAAATGAAACTAGACTCATCTTGTTATATTTTGCTGCTAATCTCTCAGAAAGAGATCTGGACGCTATGAGATATTTTCCACCAAGGAGAACAGATGATTTTCCCACTCTCCCCTCTCCAGTAAAGGGCATAGAAAAAGCTAAAGTTCCTAGTTTCATTTCACCCTCATAGAAGAAAGCCATCACTGCATTATCCAAAGGTAAAAGTTTGATATTAAAAGTAACTCCGTTATGTTCACGGGAACCCTCAAGAAAACTCAATTTTACCTACCTAACATAGACGCTTTAATTTATTTGCACGGTCTTGATTTAAGGGATATGATCTTTTCTAGATTGGAGTAACATAAATTGAAGATTGTAATTATTTCAGATATCCATTCTAATCTTGAAGCTCTAGAAGCTGTTATTTCAAATCTAGATAATTATGATGAAATTTTCTGTTTAGGAGACATTGTTGGTTATGGTGCACAACCTAACGAGGTTATCAGTCGAATACGATTTCTGAAACCTCGATTATTGATAACTGGAAATCATGATTTTGCAGTTGTGACTGGAGATACATCTAACTTTGCATCTCATGCAGCGTTGGCCATCGAATGGACTAGACAAGAAATTACTTCAGAAAATCTATCATGCTTGAGAGATATGCAACAGTTTTCAAGTTTTACACAAAATGATATTTGCATTAAAGCTTATCATGGAAGCCCTAGAGAACCTTTGAATGAGTATATTTTCCCAGGAACAGCAGATTTCATTTTAAAAAGTATGATTGAAACTGCACAATGTAATATTCTGTTATTGGGACATACACATATGCCAATTGAATTCAGATCGAATTCACAATACCTGTTTAATCCTGGAAGTGTAGGACAGCCAAGAGATAGTGATCCAAGAGCGAGTTATGGTGTCTTAGAAATTGTAAAACAAAATGTTAATTTCGAAATTAAAAAAATAAATTATGATATAGACTCTGCAGCCGCTAAAATATTAGAAAAACCTGTCCCAAATTTTTTAGCAGATAGACTTCATTTAGGATATTGATTTTATTCAAATAAAAAGGTAGAATAAATTATTTATTGATCTATTTTCTTTCCACAATAATCACAATATTTTGAATTCTTTTCTAAATTACGTCCACAATAGATACAAAATTTTAATTTAAATGCTTTTTCGGTTTTAAATATTCCAATTTTAATTTTATTTTTACTAATTTTCATGTTAAATATTTTATCGCAATTTGAGTAAATTGGACATAGAAGACATTTCATTTCTGGGCATAATTTATCGCCAATTATACTAAGTGGTTCTTCTAAATTCCAAGGTTTGATTTTAAGAGATTTTACAACTTTATTCCAGACTTTTCTAGTTAATGTGGATAGGGGATCTCTATCAAGATATCCTTCAAAGGAATCATCTTGAATCCTAATAACTCCGGTATAGATAGTGAAGATAACAATATTCCTATCAACATATACTCCAAAGTCTCTTGATTTCTTAATCTTGAGTAATCTACTTGTAGACATTAGTTGAATATATCTAGAAATTATTCCGTCATCATTTATTTCTAAGAGTTTTTTTACTTT
>JAGLGJ010000186.1 GCA_023144075.1 Candidatus Bathyarchaeota archaeon
CTGTTTCGACCGGAGTTTCACTCCTAGGAAGAAGAAGTTTGATCCTCAATGTGTGTTCTAATGCCCGACTAATTCTCAAGTCTGGGATCATCTTTCCCAATTCAATTTTCTGAATTATTGAAAGTCTCTCTTTTACAGTTCTAGCTAAATCTTGTTGTGACATCTTCTTCTTTTCCCTAGCTTCCTTAATCATTTTCGGAAAATCTTCAGCAACTTCCAGTTCCTCAACTTCTCTCGGTAGTCTACCTCCACTAGTCCTCTTTTTTACTGGAGTTCCTAAAGTTCTTCGTCTTGTTCGTGATGGATATTTCTCTGTGATATCAGGTTCACCAAGGTTTGAACATTTCATGCAAACGAGAAGTTTTGAACTTTCGAGGATTATCCTCTTGCTAGGACCATAGATCTTTGAGCCACAAATTTCACAATTCAATTCCTTTTAAACCATCCTAAAGCTAGGTAACGGAAGTTTAAATCAGAAGGGAAGCTATTAGTTTTACGAGTCAGTAATGGAACGAGCTAGCCTATGGGATTTAAGAAAACTCAGAGGAGTCGCCAACTATCAATTGGGTAGGGGTGTAGGCGAGGCTCTGTTTCCAGAAAGCATTAAGATTACAAGATCTCCCAGGACTGGAAAAATCAAACTAATATTTTTCAGACAACAGCTCTTGGCGACTTTAAGGAATACAGACGGCCTTTTCAGCCTTAATATTCCAGGAGCAAAGAGAATTCTAAGAAAATTAGGAGATAAAGCTCCTCTAAAAGTAACCGTTAAGGATGGCTATCAAGATTTTATTAAATCTGGAAGAAATCTGTTTGCGAAACACGTTGTGAAAGCAGACCTAGCGATAAGGTCGCAAAATGAAGTAATTATAGTAGATCAAAAGGAAAATCTTGCTGCTGTTGGAAAGGCTGTTCTGAGCGGTGATGAGATGTTATCTTTCAAGTTGGGTGTTGCTGTCAAAGTGCGAAGAGGTGTTGATGAGAATAATTAGATAATTTTTGAATTTAAGATGAACATTCGGGAATTTTTCATGAAACAACCTTTTTCAGCAAGATAACTTATTTTCATCAAGGAAAATAGTCAAATGATTTAGTTTGAGGTTTGTATGTATGGCACACAAAGCCTTCCGATCTATGAAAGGAATGCCCTCTGGTAGAGACGCTCTTCGCATGATGCAAAAAATGGGGATGGATACAAAATCATTAGATGATGTACGTGATGTGACAATAAGGACATCTGATAGAAAGATAATCATTGAAGAGCCTTCAGTTATGTCCATTGCTATGCAAGGTCAGAATATGTTTCAGGTAACTGGTGGAACTATTAGAGAGGAGACAATTACATCTGAAACAAAAGTTACGATACCTGAAGAAGATGTGAAAATGGTCGCAGAACAGGCTAACGTTTCAATGGATGATGCGCAAAAGGCTCTAGAAGGATCAGGTGGAGATTTAGCTGAGGCTATAGTGTCATTAAAAAAGAAGGTTTAGCGTTAAATCGAACATCCTATTATTCTTTTCAGACGAAAGAAGTCTTCTCTTTCTCGCTCCTCAAGATACATTCTGATGAAACGTATCGTATTGTCCATTCTTGGTATTATGACATATTCCAAGCTGGTGACTCTTCTTTTGACTGATGCTATTGCCTCAGCAAGTTTTGTTAGAACAGCTTCAATTCCTGATAGTTCAGCAAGGATTTTTACTGCATCAATCATTGCCATTGAAGCTTCGTCAAGCCTTGCAGAAGTCTCTGTGAGATTATATGGATAGTCGCTCATAGGTTTCATCTCTATTCGAACGGTTGGAATTGATACTCCTATTATGCTCTGAGTTTTGGTGACAACATCGAATTTTTCTTCTGTAACATAGGCTAATTCCTCAAGCTTCGAATAACCAATGATCATCTGAGCTTCAGAGTACGCAATGTAAGCTACAGTAAGTAATTCTAGCGCGCGCTAATCCGATTTCATATCAAAAATGCTCAAATTCAAAGATTTCGGACAAATATCTAAACTAGAACCAGTAGCTTGAATGACAAGAGTTATGTTTTTTCAAATAATAAGCGTATGTCTTCCTAAAAGATGAATGTCAACTATGATCAATACTTCTAAGATCGATAATGGAGTTCAGCAAATACTAGTTCGAAATATGGGTTTGCGTAATGGTGAAAAATTGCTTGTTATTACTGATTCCCCTAGCTCTAATGATTGGAGAACTCTAAATATTAAAAGTCTGGATGATATGCTGAAGAGAAATCTCCTTGCAAGAAGTATAGCGGACATTGCAGAAAGGAGATTTCCAAAATGCAAAACTAGTTTTAAAATATATCCGTCTACTGGTAGAAATTCCGCGGAGCCAGAAAAAACTGTTGAAACTAATTTAAAAAAGCATGATGTCATTCTAGCGATCACTACTTACTCGATAAGCCATACTGATGCAAGACAATCGGCAACAAAAATGGGAGTGAGAATTGCTAGC
>JAGLGJ010000187.1 GCA_023144075.1 Candidatus Bathyarchaeota archaeon
CATCTTTTTACTAGTATGCGCTTGCTGCATTTGTTTGTGCGCGCTAATTTAGATCCATTCAATAATCGGGCTTCTTTTCATTCATCAATTGCGCACGTTACAGTAATTGAATGATGTGTGATCAAGATCTAAAAAATTCTAAATAATATCATATTGTTCTCGAAGTTGGCAGTGACATAATGTATATGCTTACTAAGATAGCTATAACCAGCAAAATTATTTTCACTATTAATATGGGAATTACATAAAATATTGAGAATCCTATTGTCAACCATAATAATGTAAGTGCTAGCACCTTTGATCGTGCTGGAATGCCTTTCCCTTCTCGATAATTACGAATATATCTCCCAAACAATTTGTTATTGAGAAGCCAATTATGCAGTCTGCTCAAACCTCTTGCATAACATGCGGCTGTTAAAAGTAGAAATGGTGTTGTAGGTAAAAGTGGAAGGAAAATTCCAATAATACCAAGTGTTAGTGAAATGCTACCTGCAATAATCCACAACCATCTAATTAACGTATGAGGCATTACAAATGTTTCCTCTTTATCCCGCACACAGCAGGATCAAGTCATAACTTTTAGCATGTTACGACTTAGATCTAGTCCTATAATTTTAAGGATTTACAGATTCGAAACGTTTCTGCATGGCGATATATTCTGATCTTGGTGGACTGAATATGTCAAGGAAAATTGAATTCTCAGCGCTTAATGTTCTGACTTCATGCTTCTCGTTTGATTCAAATCTATAGACCATTCCTTTACGAACTAATTTCTTCTCTATCCCATTTGAGAATTCAGCTTCGCCTGCTAGACAGATCCCCATTTGCTCGTGTGGATGATTATGTAACGGAACTTTTTTGCCAAATGGAATTTCAACTATGAAGAAAGTCATGTTTTTTCCAGTGATCAATACACGTCCTAAAACGTCTGAAACAAATTCGAATTTAGGTTGATCAAGGTATTCAATAATTTCCAATTTAATTCAACTCTTGTTTCAATCTTGGTAAAACACTCTTATCTTTGAAAGAATTTGTGAATAAAATTTGACATATTGATGCTTTTATATGATTAATGACTGTTTTTCAGCTTAACTCATAGCTGAATAGATAAACCAGAATCCAAAAAATATTAGGATAGATGCACACATTCCAAATACGATCCTATGTATTCTCCTATCCCAGAAACCTCGAGATCGATATACTGTTTTTGATAAAAAGAGATCCCAAGAAAAATCACAAGACCAGTGAACAACCGCGAATAATAGAAATCCTGTAATCCCAAATATGGTTGAATTAAGGACTAACGCTGATCCAATTGTAGCCCACCAAAGGAAAAAGTAAGGATTTGCACTAGTTGTAATAATTCCTGATATTATTGAATTAAATCCAGTGTCATTTCCCTCTAATCCTATATGATCTCTTGCCTTGAACATCTGAATCCCCATGTAGCCAAGCATCAAACCGCCTATCAATCCGATGAGTCTTCTCACTATTTCATCAGTAAAAAATTGTGCAAAACCCAAATAGATTATGACCATCAACGGTATCTCTATGATTCCATGACCAAGAGCTATCAAAGCGCCAGCGTTTCCACTTTTCCTTCCTTTTGCTATAGTAACAGCCATTACAGGTCCAGGCATCATCACACCAGAGAGGGATATTATTACAACTGAGAAAAGGAATAATGGAACATTTAGGATAGGGTCCATCTAAGGTGCCTTCGGACAATTATCTTTGGTGCATCTAGAAATAGTATTGCCTTCTTAGAGAAATTAGATTATTGGTTAGTGTGCTATAATACAGATATATTGGAATTAATATCACATTACTGCAATACTTGGACAAGGCGGACTATACCTGTGAATGAATTTGATACATCCAGTTTTGCTGATAAGATTTTAGCAGCTTCAAGTTTGGCATCTGAAGGTTCAGAAGGTGAAGTAGAATTCGCTTTCACAGATGATGCATTGGTTAATAAAGCTAAGATTAAAACGATTAGGAAATATGCTAAAGATTTTTCCAGTCAAGGTTTTACATTTGATGGGTATATGATCCTAAAGACAGTTAATCAAGGTGAAACGTCGGACAAATCAAATTTGCTGAAAAAAGGAATAGTTACTCCAACGGAAGAGATTGTGAGAACTTTTCTTGTTTTCCTTTCAAAGTTAGGTAAAGTGGAGGAACTTTTAGAATTTGTATTAATTCATATCAAACCAAGAAATCTGAAGATATTCTATACGCAAATGGAAGAATCCAAAGATTTAGACGCCTTAACGCGGAAACGGCTAAAAAATATTGAATCTGAATGGGCTCAAAAATCAAATATCGGAAAAGAACTGCTTACAGTTTCCTTCTTAATTGAAAGCGACAATTCCTATGCTATTGATATTGAAAAGGCTGAAGGTCCATTGAAAGGTAAAGAAGATTTAGC
>JAGLGJ010000188.1 GCA_023144075.1 Candidatus Bathyarchaeota archaeon
ACCCAGACTTCAGTATTACTAGAATACATGAACCTAAAAACAGAAACAAATCAATGGCCCCTACTGGAAAGACCTCACTTGTCGCTGAGATACCTTGCTTTGAAGGAGATAGAATTTGGCTTAAGAAAGATAAAGACCTGATTCAGCAAGTTAGCTCCGAATTGAGCAGCATGGGTTGGATAGAAACAGGAGAGATTTTAGATGGTGTTGTTTTCAGACTTCATCATGCTTATCCGATATTAGATCTAAACTATCAAAATAAAATCAAAAAACTTAGAAATTTCCTATATGACTTTAACAATTTAAATATTACAGGAAGAACAGGCGCATTTGAATATCTTTCTTTTCATCATATTATGCGAGCGTCTGAAAAAATAATTGATGCGATACCCATCCATTAGTAACATATGGCACGCACCTTAATCCACATAAAAATCAGATGAACATATTCTAGGTTACTGTTTTTTCATATATACCAATAACATCGTCAGTTTTTCCCGAACTAATCATTTCTCCTTTTGAGAGTAGGATTGTCTTCTCACAGAATTCTCTAATTGGATCTAAAGCATGAGACACGAGCAATATTGTTTTCTTCTCTTCTTTGAATTGCCTGAATTTGTCCATGCATTTTTGTTGGAATTCCATGTCTCCAACTGCTAGTGCTTCATCTATTAGAAATATGTCCGGCTCTGTTTCAATGGCTGTTGAGAAGCCTAGCCGCATCTGCATTCCTGATGATAGATTCTTGAGTTTCGCATCTCTAAATCTTTGAAGATTTGAAAAGTCTAAAATTTTGTTTATACGCTTCTTTATTTCTCTATTTTTCAAACCCATAATTGAACCATATATCAAAATATTCTCTTTGACAGTTAGATCTGGATGAAAACCAACACCCAATTCAAGTATTGACGCGACTTTACCTGTCACTTTTATTTTTCCTTTATCCGGGTGTAAAATATTGGCAATCAATTTTAGTAATGTACTCTTCCCACTTCCGTTTCTACCAATTACACCCATAGAAACCCCACGTTCAACAGAAAAACTGACGCCCTTTAGAGCCCAGAACTCTTCGTAAGTCATACTCCGACTATCTAATATCTGCATGATGCTTGCCAGGTTTTCGAAAATTGTTGTTTTTTTCTCATGTGGAATCTTGAATCTCTTCCACAAGTCTTGAACTTCGATTATGGCATCCACTATTATATCACCTCGGCAAATCTAGGCTCCAGTCTACGAAAAACCTGGTAACCCACTAAACAGAAGAGTAGTCCACCTAAAAGAGGAATTAGAAAGTCGTCAATTGAGGGCATCGTGTTATAATAAAGAATTTTTCTAATTGCAACAATAATTCTGGATACAGGATTAAGCATGTAATAAGAATAGTATTTAGAAGGAATTAGACTCGAACTATAAATTATTGGAGTTAGGAAGAAGCCTGCTTGAAGTATTATATCCCATATTTGATGGATGTCACGATAATATACGTTCAATGATGCTAGAAGAAATGATATCCCCATTATTAGAATGAATTCAAGAATTAGAATCACGGGAACGATAAATATTAGATAGGATAGGTTCATTCCTAAAAAAAATAGTAATGGTAAGAGTACAGCGAACTCGAGTGTTGAACCTATTAGATTTGCTAAATTGCTTGATAGAACCAGAAGATATCTTGGAAAGTAGACTTTTGTCACTAAAGGAGCATTTCCGAGTATAGATCCAAGTGACATAGTGGTTCCTATTGAGAAAAATCTCCACACTAAGAGAGCTGGAAGAAGGAATACTGGGAAATTATCTATTCCAGACTTTATCAGAACTGAGAAGACTAATGAGAGTATGATCATCATAGCTAGGGGGTTAAGCAAGGACCAGAAGAAACCTAATACGGAATTGCGATATCGTAATTTGAATTCCTTGATCGCCAGATTCTTTATGAGTTCTGTGTATTCAAACAAGAATCATACACCATGCAATTCTCTTCATTAAAGATTTATTGTTCAGTTAATGAAGCTTCCAATGTAATCATCAAGTTGTCTGTCTTGTTCTTGATATTATTTGAGTAGTCACTAAATTGATGTAATAAAGCTTCTTTCTAGGATCTCAGGATAAAAGCGCATGATTGTTTTGGTTTATTTTTATCAGTCTTTTCCAATACCTATACCATGATATTCCATATTTTCTGAAAATTCCTTCTGGTCATATATCCTTCTTCCATCGATTACAAACGGCCTACGCATGTTTTTCCTGAAGTCATCTCGATGAAGTTTTCTGAATTCATCCCATTCGGTGACAATAATGCAGCAGTCTGATCCTTGAATGCATTCTTGGGCTGACTTAGCGAAGAATATTTTATTCCCAAGTATTTTTCTCGAAGTCTCAATTGCCGCTGGATCGTATGCCCGAACATGAGCACCTTCATCCAGAAGCTTGT
>JAGLGJ010000189.1 GCA_023144075.1 Candidatus Bathyarchaeota archaeon
ACTAATCCTTTGAGCATAGATTTTTCGGTTCTCAGGAATTGGCTTATCCCCGGTCTGTTAAGTTTTTTGAGTTTCAATAAGCATGTTCCATACCCACAAAATATTTTCGAATGTGGAGAAACTGTTGAGATAAATAAAATAACTCCTACCAAGACCATTACTAGAAGAAAACTTGCAGCCTTAGTTTGTAACCATAAAATTAGTTATGAAAATGTTCAATCCAACCTTTATAGTCTGCTTCGAAATGCAGGAGCAAATGGCTGGAGTCTTCATCGAACTGAGCATTCATCCTTCATTAAAGGACGTGTTGCTTCCATCAAAGTTTCCGGAGTTGAAGTTGGTATAATCGGTGAAATACATCCACGAATCTTAGAGCGTTTCGAAATAGAGAATCCTGTCGGAGCATTTGAAATCGATCTAGAAAAAATATTCCGGAAATAGTTAACTTAGTTCGCGCCTAGCTTTTTTTACAATCAAGATTTGCTGGAGATGTACGTTTACTGTAGATGGGTCCAGTTGTTGTAGACTAACCATTTTTTTTGTCGGTAAGTTGTTTCCACCAATTCGGAACACGTATGCTTTTTGCACTGTCCCACCTGTCATATGGTTTTAGATCGAGAATTGGGGTTCCATTCATGGCATCTAGACCCTTTACAGTTAGAATATTTTTTTTTCTTCTTACTAATTCGACTAGTGTTAGGCCTATAGGATTTGGACGATGTGGTGATCTTGTAGCAAAAACTCCAATCAAAGGCATATCTGAACGACCTCTAGGACGAGCTTTTAGATCCTTTCTTTCCTTTTCATGAATACGGTTCATCCAAAATACAACATTAAGATGTGAGAATTCTTCAATTCCTTTTAATCCATGTTCATATTCCGAACAAATTATTATATCTGAATTATACCGTCTTTTTTTTAACATGCTTTTCGAAAGTTTAGTCTTTACAAACCCAATGGGCTTTGCGTTTATTTTATCCAAATTAATCCGCCGCGATCTAGAATTGCTTATTCCAGATAATATATATAGTAGCGCACATAATCTCAACTTTCAACTATTTACAATATCGATTTTTTTAAAAATCGGAAAATCTCATTGTGGTGATTTGAGCTGGATAAAACCGAAAAGATCTGGATGAACGGAAAATTAGTTGATTGGGATGACGCCAAGATCCACGTTTTGACTCATGCATTTCATTATGGGACAGCAGTTTTCGAAGGAATAAGATGCTACAACACAACTAACGGTCCAGCAATATTCAGACTTGACGGTCATGTGAAGCGCTTAGAAAACAGCGCCAAAATACATATGATGCATTTACCATTCAGTACCAGTGATATAGCGAATGCTATCAAAGAAACGGTCAGGACAAATAAGATCAAGGAATGCTATATCCGACCAATAGCGTTCTATGGATATGGGGAAATGGGTCTAAATCCTCGCAAAAATCCAGTAAATGTTGCTATAGCTGTTTGGCCTTGGGGAACTTATCTCGGAGAGGAAGGCCTCAAAAAAGGTGTTAGATGTAAAATTTCTTCTTGGATTCGTATTGACACACGTATACTTCCACCATTGGCAAAATCCAGCGCTAATTATCTAAATTCTGTTTTCGCCAAACTTGAGGCACTAGACTGTGGTTTTGATGAAGCCATCTTATTAAATATGGGAGGGTCAATCGCAGAAGGACCAGGTGAAAATATATTCATATTGAAAGATGGTTGTTTAATAACTCCACCTAGAAGCTCTGGAGCTCTCTATGGATTAACAATGGATTCTATAATGACATTAGCCAAGGACCTTTCAATAAAAGTTGTCGAGAATGAAATTCTTCGCGATGAATTATTTATGGCAGATGAAGCTTTCTTCACTGGAACTGCTGCGGAAGTCACTCCAATTAGAGAAGTGGATGGCCGTAAAATTGGCTCTGGTTCTATAGGTCCAATCACAAAGAAACTTCAAGACAAGTTCTTTGAAGTGGTAAAAGGGAAAGATCCAAAATACCAGAAATGGCTTGACTTTGTTTAGCGAAGAGACTATTCTATATAAATTGCTGGACGGAGCGGTTTAGCCAGACTGGCTCGCGATTTTGGATCGTATCTAGAGTCATCATCTTCCTCATATACCTGTATTTCTGCACGCAATTCATTATGCAAAAATTCGTGAGCATCTCTAAGGGCCCACAATTCATCTATTATCTCTGTTTCTATAAATCTTCTTTTAGCATCTGGACTAAACTGTACGACCTCTTTTGAGACTGTTTGAATATGTTTTATTATCTTTTTCATATGTGGTTTTAATTTTTCCTCTTGAGCTAACTCCTTTACGAATTTTCTTGAATCAAATGCATCATCTTCGGTCTGTTTAATCACTTTCTTTGTGACTTCCCACTTCCACTTGGTGGCAGTA
>JAGLGJ010000019.1 GCA_023144075.1 Candidatus Bathyarchaeota archaeon
TAAATTTTAAGATCCATGAATCTAGAAGAATATATTATAGAACTTTCAATAAAATCCAGAACATATTTGTCGTAATAAAAACCAACGAAGATTTGATAGGAATTGGTGAGTCAACACCCATAAAGTCTATCACAGGAGATTCGAGAAATACCGCACTCAGACTTTTATCACAAGCTAAAACCACGCTTAAAGGATGCGATCCATGTGATATCAATTCTATACATGAAATGTTGGGAAATACTTCAAGGAAGTTTGGGGTAATAAGTACCACAGCTATAAACGCGATAGATTCAGCTTGTTATGATCTATTAGGAAAAAGTAAGAGAAAACCAGTTTATCAAGTGATAGGAGAATGTAGATGGAAAAATGTCTTGAATACAGTTACAATCTACATCGGATCATTAGAAAACACTGTGAATGAGACCAGAAATATAATGTCAAAATATAGAAAATATGGAATAAAAAGGATCAAGCTCAAACTTTCAGGACAACCAAAAATTGATAGAAAAAGAGTTATGGCAGTCACAAAATTGTTTCCTGGAGATCTGACATTAGACGCTAATGAAGCCTACAGAGATGAAAGAATTGCTGTAAAGGTTTTCAATAATATTTATGATCTAGTCGGCGATAGAATTTTGTTAATAGAACAACCATCGCCAAGAATGAATCTTGAAAAATTGCGATACATTACTGAAAGATCGAGGATACCCATATTTGCAGATGAATCCACCGCTAATTTGCAGGATCTGTATAACATTATAGAGAGTAATTCAGTAAGTGGTGTTAACATAAAATTACAGCGAGCGGGAGGAATATACTGGGGGAATAAAATGTTTGCTCTGGCAAAAAAAAATAAACTAGATGTCATGGTGGGCTCTATACAAGAAAGCGGAGTTGGTGTTTCTCAGGATGTTAACTTTCTTACTTCAATTTCTAATTATGTAATAGGTTCAGATATAGATACTGATTTGGATCTTGAAAAAGACATTGTAACCAGTAGTTCTAGAATCCCTTTCAAAAACGGGGGGCGTCTTCCTTTGAAAGATCATGGTCTTGGAGTGAAGATAAAAAATTCTGTAAAAAGTTTGATGGGCTCCACATCTAAAATAGATGTTGACTGAAAGTTAGTATCTTGCGGATTTGAAGGCTCGTATGTTCTGTGCAATACGAAACTCCATTAGATTATTTCTAAATCTTTCCCTAGATTTTCTAGTGAACCCAGAACATAGTCTAATTCCTCTCTCGTGTGATTTGCGTTCACAATAGTCCTAATGCGGTCTGCTCCTTTTGGTACTATTGGATAGCTAAAGGCTTGAACAAATATTCCTTCTTTCTCGTAAAGAAGTCTGCTCAGTGTCTGAGCCTTTTCTGGTGACCCAATTATAATTGGTGTTATTGGTGTTTGGCTTATTCCTATGTTAAATCCTAAATTCTTCAATTCTTTCTTGAAATATCGAGTGTTATTCCACAATCTCTCAATGCGCTCCGGTTCTCGGCGGATTATCTCCAATGCTTTCAATGTCGCTCCACATACTGCGGGATGTGGGAACCCTGTAGAGAAA
This sequence comes from Candidatus Bathyarchaeota archaeon, assembly GCA_023144075.1. Taxonomy (GTDB): domain Archaea; phylum Thermoproteota; class Bathyarchaeia; order 40CM-2-53-6; family RBG-13-38-9; genus RBG-13-38-9. Next base: position 1,563 of record JAGLGJ010000019.1, read on the forward strand.
TAGAAAGGTCTTGAACGACGATGTAGGTAATAATATAGTTCTTCACTTCCGGCGACATATCCGCCAAGTGTTCCGATAGCTTTTGAAAGGGTTCCCATTTGAACCTCGACCTTCCCATAAGCATTATAATGCTCTACGGTACCTTTACCCGTTTTTCCAAGAACACCTGAAGCATGTGCTTCATCCAGAAAGATGAAGGCATCATATTTCTCAGCAATTTCAATTATCTCAGGTAACTTGCAGATATCGCCATCCATGCTAAATACGGAATCAGTTATTATCATCGTCTTTGTTTTTGAACGTGCTTTGACACTATTTTTCATCTTAGTTTCAAGGTCTTCCATGTCAAGATGTCCATATACTATGCGATTCGTTCCTCTCGCCAATCTGCATCCATCAATTATGCTAGCATGATTAAGTTCATCACTAACGATTGTGTCTCCTTCAGACATTAAAGACCAAATAGCGCCTATGTTGGCTGTGTATCCTGTTGGATAGCATAATGCAGATTCTTCACCTTTGAATTCAGCTAATTTCTTCTCTAGGTCTAGTATTATTGACATCGTAATTACTCCTCTTCCAGCAGGAATTCCAGCACCATATTTTTCAGCGAAATCTTTAGCTGCTTTTATCATCTCTGGATGATTTGCCAAACCTAAATAATTATTTGAGCATAGAAATATCACTTCTTTGCCATCTATAATTGATTTTGAAGAGACAGAAGATTCTACAATATTTATTTTTGATAAAAAGCCTATATTTTTTAAATCATCAACTTGCGCCTTTATAAATTCGATATATTTTTTATTTGACATTTTTACTCACTTAAAATAAACTGTTGAAAAACATATTTTTCAAATTTTATTAAGATTTAAAAAAAATTATATTGGTTTCTGTTGACGTAATATTTCATATGCTTTCTTTATTCCGTTATCCAAATTAATTTGTACACCAAGTTCGGAAAAAGTCAATCCTAATGTAGTTAAAAATTTCAATATGTATTCTTGTGATATTTGCCATTCATTAATAGTACCTAATTGAAATGTATCTGGGCGATAAGGTGTACGTGTAAGTGAAAGGTGATATCTTTCACCCATTATTCTCTCAACATCATTGTGATCAACTTTTGGTGGATAAGGTACAGTAGTCACGACATCACTGCAAAATCTTTTTTCTGAATTACATCCTTCACAATTAGAACAGTCTGGAAAAACCTCTAGTCCCAATTCAATAAGACCAATTCTTAGGGCCAGAGCGGCTAATTCATGTAATTTGTAAGCTTCTTTTACACCTATAGATAAGATCCATTCAAGTGTGGCTCTGACGGCATGCAACGTCATTGTTGGAAGGGGTGGTTCACATTCTAATTCCTGGGGGCCTCTCCAAGGAATCAGGTTGTTATAGACACCATAAACTGGGATCTTTCTATTTTGAATCACATTCCACGCATTTTCGCTCACAGTTAAGAAAGCTAGACCTACAGGAGCTGTCATACATTTGTGAGATCCAGAAAAACAAAAATCTGCTCCCCAATCATCAACCCTAACTTCCATTCCACCAAGGGATGTTGCACAATCAACAACGTATAATGCATCTGACTCTTTTTTGACTATTTCGCCTATTTCTGAGACTTTATTGACAATACCTGTGTCTGTTTCTACATGAACAACTGCTACTGCTTTTACATCATTATTTTTTCTTAAGATGTCCCTGACTTTTTCTACATTAATTGGAAGCTTATGATTTTCTTCATAAACTATTGATTTCCCCCGATATGAATTTACAACTTTGGGGATGTAGTTGCCCCAATAACCATTAGTTAATATGAGTACTTTGTCGGCAGGTTCTAATATATTATTAAATATGGCATCAAATCCTATTCTTATCGACCCAGTAAGACCAATAATCTGATTCTTTGTCTGAAATATTGTTTTTAACATCTCTTTTGTTTCATCATAGTATTGATGAAATTCCTTTGTATGTAAATTGAAACGACCGATCATTGATCTAATTGTTTTAACATCAGAATCAGAAATGCCGGTCGATGTATTTGCATATCGATCGAAAAGATTCTGTCTAGGCATGAGTAATCTCTCCAGTTTTCTCTATTGTAATTTTGGTGAATATATAAGATTTCGAATTACGTTTGAAACAAATTAGAAGAAAACCTATAATTGATTTACTTAATATTTGAGCGCGCGCTAAATGGAAGTGACTATTATTTAAAAAAGAAGAAAAGAATGTTGAAAATATGTTTGTTGATAAAAATAAATTCTAAAAAATAAATCGTATAAAATAAAAGGGCTTCAAATGAGGATAAAAAATACTAGTCGATATCCTAATAGTGATATTCAACGATTAGTCAAATTCGCTTCTAAGGGAACAAGTTCAGAGAGAGTAGAAATACATGTAAAAAATTCAAAATGGGCTTTTGCTGGAAGAGCTTGGCATGATGTTGGAAATAGTAGTATAATAAAAGTTGATGATCAAATAGATGATCTAATTGTCATAAGAATCGGTTCTCCAGATAAATTTCCAATGAATTTCAAATATCCTGGACTAAAGAGAGCGCCAAAATATACTCTAAATAATTGGAAAGAGGCTATTGTATCTTTGACAGCTCATGAATTGTATCACATTAAACAACGAAGAACAAGAAAAAGAGCTAGTGAGATCAAAGCTGAGACATGGGCGATGAAGAAATTAAAAGAATATAAAGAAATTGTTTGACGGATATTGATTTATCAATTGATTTTTTAAAATAAAAAATATTTGAAAGTAATAAAGGAATGTAGATCTTTAACAATAAGATTATGATTTATCATTTATCTTAGATTTAGATTCATGTTTAATATCCTCTAGCATAGCTTCCATGTCATATCTCATTCTCCATCCCCACTCTTTTTTAGCACAAGTATCATCAATGAATCCAAATCCTTTGCCCATTAGCTTGACGATTTCTGGATCTGGTTTGAAAGCAATCTTTGCAGAAGGAATATGTTTTTTGACTTCATCCACAAATTCTTTAGCTGTTAATGAAATACCTGCTAGATTATAGACACGGGTTTTAATGTTCTGACGTGGAGCATCATGAATCATAAGGAGTGCAAGTGCAGCATCCTTGTAATATAAACAAGGATTTCTGGTGTCTTCGTTTACCCAAACGTCGAAGGGATTATTTGACAAAGAATTTTCAATCATCCATGACATGTATTGAGACATATGCTTTGTCCGCGCGCCTAATCCAATTACAGTAGGGTATCTTATTGCTCTGAAATCAAGTCCAAATTTCTTGAAGTAGAATCGTCCCAGATTTTCGCTAAAAAGTTTAGTTATTCCATACATGCTTTCTGGTTTTTGAAGAGTTGACTCATTAATTGGTAAAGCGTATCCAGCATATACAGCTATAGTGCTTGTAAAAATAACTTTTTCAACATCAAATAGCCTCGCAGCTTCGAGAATATTAAGAGTTCCATCTGCATTTACTCTATAAGCAGCCCATGGATTGGCATCCGCAGGTATGCTAAGCATTGCTCCCAAATGAAAAATACTCTCGATATTATGCTCCTTTACGGCGTTAAAGACTTCTGACCAATTTGATAGGTCACCGCGAATGATAGTTATCTTATCTTTAATTTTTTTAACAGCATTTGTGTTAGGTGAAATATCAAAAAGTACGACTTTGTCTCCTTTTTCTACGAGACGATTCGCCAATTCAGAGCCGAGAAAACCCGTACCGCCTGTGATCAATCGTGTCATTCTATTTTACCTTTTTTTTACTCAATTAGAACATTACGTGAAAGTTATATTGATTTGTAAACGGAATATTCAATTATAGATTTCAGGATTAGATTTGATTTCCTGTATAAAGTCAATTATTGCCTGTTCTGCGTTGAATTTTCTTTTCCAACTCCAATCCTTGATGGCGGCTGATTCATCGATCTTCTGGGCCCAACTTTTTACTATTCTTGTCTTTTCTGGATCTGGTTTGAAAAAGATTTTCGCATCTGGTATTGTCCTCTTAACTATATCTGAGATTTCTGCTGCAGTTAAAAGTTCTCCTGCAATACAATACATTCTCGATTTCAACAAATCAGACGGTGCATCGTGTAACTCAATAAGACATCTTATTGCATCCTTATAATATAAAACTGGACAGACGGTATCCTCTGAAACAAATACTTGATAGGATCTATTCAAAGCTGGTTCTTGAATCATGAGTGTAGTGTATGAAGATAGTCCTCCTAGTCCTCTTCCTGGTCCAATTATTGAGGGAAATCTAACTCCTCTGAAGTCAAGTCCAAACTTCCGCCCAAAGTATTCTCCTAGTAATTCGCCACAAACTTTTGATACACCATACATTGAGAAAGGTCTCTGGGGAGAAAGATTAGTAATTGTTTCTGTCTGACCAAGACTATAGGTAGCAATTGAACTAATGAATGTCAATTTCTTTACATTAAAAATATTGGCTGCTTCTAATATATTGAAAGTGCCATTAATATTTACGATATAGGCTGCTAGTGGATTATTTTCACAAGCCTCCGATACCATAGCACCAGTATGAAATATTTCATCTACATTGTAATTTTTTACTACTTCCAATACTTCTGCCCATGAAGAAAGGTCGCCTTTCTTGAATTTTACTTCAGGAGTTAATTCGGATAGATCTTGATATTTTCTCGGCGGGAAAATATCAAAAAGGATTACATCTTTCCCTTTCTCTTTAAGAGTTCTGGCAATATTCCATCCGATAAATCCTGTTCCTCCAGTGATCAATGTAGTCAATGTAATTCACACTAGCAATCAGAATTAATTCGTAATTATAAATTATTCTTACAATTTAGATAATCCTTCAGATAGCTCTTTTATTGTTTCAAGTGAGTATCCTTGAGGATAAGAGAAGGCTACATGTTCAACTCCAAGTCTTTTCAGCTCTTGAATATAATTAGGCAGTTCATCTTGAGATATGAATATCGAGAATTTTTTGATTATATTTTGTGGAATTAACTTTAGAATTGATTCGTCAAGTGATTTTGACTTGTGCGCTATCCTGGCAGGTTCCAGACCTTCGTCAAGTAAAAATTCTTTAAGGACTGTTTTGGAAGTTCCTAACGCTACTGTTGCCGCTGTGTAGTGAAGCATCTTCTGAATCTTTGGATTGATTTTCTTATATACATATGATGGTGAAAATATTCCAATCGATCTTGGTATGTCAATAACTTCTTTCATTGTGTTTAATGACCATTCTATCATTTCGATTGATGAGTAGTTTAGCAGAACACCATCGAACGCCGAGACTAGTTTTAAGAGTTTAGGTCCTTGAGCTCCAAGCCATATTCTGGATTCGATGCCACGCTTCTGGAATAATGTAGAAATCTCTTCTCTTGAATTCAATAGTGATTGTGAAATATTTTTGTGATTTTTGAGGTCTACGCCAACTCTGTAGAGTTCATCTCTGTCGCCTGGTCCTATGCATAAGTCAAAGCGGGATCCGTAAGACTCGATGAGTGTGGTTAATGAGCTAGCGATTTGCTGTGAAGTGTGGAGAAAGGGGCTGATTAGGCCTAAACCAATCCTAATTTTACTAGTTACTTTTGCAATTGCTGCACAAACCGCTGGAGCGTATCTTTGACTTGGTAAATCTGAAACCCAAACATAATCTAGGCCAAGGCGGTCAAGTTCGATGCTTTTCTTGACAGCGTCAGATATCGAATCGTTAGAGTTAAGGCTTACAGCGAATTTCATGAACTCTTACTCCATGTCTGTGCGACTTGAGCCATTGATTTCCTTGCATCTTTTCCATAAGGTGGGCCAAAAACTACTTCTTGAATTCCGAGTGATGAATATGACTCGAATTTATCGCAGATTTCATCTGCGTCACCACTTATACACAGTAAGTCAATTATTCGGTCAGGAATCTTTTCAGCAACTTTTTCAATTCCATGGGCCTTCATTTCAGATCGAATTAAGAAAATTTCACTTTTGTTGATTCCAGACATCTCAAGTATGTGATCAGGTGTATCTAAAGCAACTATGGCAACAGTCTTTTTTACAATCTCCAAATCCTCATTTTTACGAATTAATATTGTAGGTACCCATAAAACAAAATGAAATTTTTCAGAAGAAAGATTCAAAGAATTTCGCTTTTCTTTGATCAGCTTAATTGACTTTTCAACAAACTGTCTGGGTCCACTGAGGATGACGCCATCTGCGATAGATGCTGCGAGTGTCATTAATTTTGGCCCTCGCACTCCAAAGAAAATTGGAATGTACTTAGAACTATATTTTGCAGTGTAGTTATGAATTCCAAACTCTTCATTACTTATCGAATTAACATTATTCGCCCATATAGTTCTAAGAATCTCTACTGCTCTCTCCATTGAATGGACTGGCTTTTTTATGGGAATGCCTAAAGATGTAAGATCTTGAATTCCTCCAATTCCTAAGCCCATCCTAAATCTATCCGGTGCTATTTCACTAAGAGTTGATGAGGCTCTAGCTATCGTTGTAATATTTCGAATAAGTGGACTGGTCACTCCAATTCCAATATTGACCTTCTTTGTATTTAGCAGTAGGAGAGCAGTTGATGTGAAAATTTCTTGAGGTCTTCCAATATCTTCTCCTATCCATAATCCATGGAGGCGCAAATTATCTGCATTTTCATAGATCCATTTCATTCTGTTGGTTGAGATACTAGTTGTTAAACCAATACTCAGATGCATAGATACCAACTATAATTTAGTAGGCATAGGCTTCTAATGGATTGCGTATAAGATTCTTCAATTTTTCCCAAACTTTTTCGAAATTATGAAAATAGATCCATTCATCATTTCCGCCAACTGTGTATGTATTTGTTGTGGAATCGTAAATCCTGTCGACAATATTCAGGCAATATCTATCATCAGATTTTGTGATAAAAATAAATCCACCGCCTTTGAATCTCCGAATATCTCCACGTATCCTTATACCTTCATCTTGATCCATGGCTTGTATTAATAATGCCAGATCTTCAAAATTATTAACTCTCTTCTCAGAATATGGTGGCAATTTCTTAACTTGGAGATATTCGTGTTTGTCTTCTTGATTCTTCAATTAGCTACCTTCTATGGACATGCAAATTGATAATTCAATATTAGAGCCTAGTTTTTGTCTTTCACGATTGTATATTCACAATCACCTAAATGTCAATAATTATATTTAGATCCATGCTTTAAACAGGATTATCGTATTTAGCATTGTAAGAAAGAGTAATAATGATACTTTAGGATAGCATACTTAATTGGATGTGATGCTGGATGTCTTCGATTATAACTTTTGTCCCTGCATTGATGAGATTCGGATTGACAGAATATGAAGCTAGGATCTATGCGACTCTTGCCAAGACAGGTTCGAAAACTGCTGGAGAGCTTAGCTTCCTCAGTGGTGTCCCTCGAACAAAACTCTATGGCTCTGTTCGAGGTCTGGAACGTAAAGGCCTTGTAAAACTCCTTCATCAGAAACCAGAGACTTTTGCAGCCACCTCTCCCAACGACATACTTTTTCCTTTAGCTGAGAAACTCATAAAAGAAGCAGAAGAAAGCCTCGATAAAGTTCAAAGCCTATCATTAGCGTATGAATCTATGAAGCTGATAGTTGGCAGACGGACTTCTCTGAACACAGACCTGTCAATAATTGAAGGGCGACAAAAGATCACTGATAATATTATCAATTCAATATCAAGAGCCCAAGAATCTGTTGATATTATTGCTACTGCAAATGGAATGGTACGCCTTTATAAATCCCAATCTAAAGCGATTGAGCGTGCAACAGAAAGAGGAGTAAAGGTGAGATTAATTACACAAGTAACCTCACAAAATAATACTGTTGCCAAAGAAATTACGGAAATATTGCAATTTCGTTCTTCCCCAAAAGTGTATCTTCATCAGACTGTTTTCGATTCTAGTGACATAATATTCTGCGAAGCAGTTCCAGATGATATGGAGCTTGAAACAGGTAATGATGTTGCCATTTTATCTCAGAACCCTCAAATAATAGAGAGCTTCAAACGTCTTTACGATCTTGTTTGGGGAACTTTGCCAACAGCTTCTGAACCTTAAAGATATACTAATTCATTTATCGAAGTCATTCTTATTTAATAATGATTGAAAAATTGATACATAAAGCCCAGTTTTTTATTCCAGTAAAAGATTTCATAGTTTGATTCTAGGAAAAAAATAAATTAAGTGATTATGAATTATGTTGAGGATTGATGAATTATGACAAAACGCTTTGGAGGATTGGATAAACTTGACTTACTCATCAAAGACAGACCTATTGACAGAATGACTTGGCTCCAAGAGGTATTTCCAATTTGGGGAACATTTCTTAATGAAGAAATTGAAGATACCCTTGTTGAGAAAGGTAATATTGCTTTATGGTGGCTTGGAGCATGTGGTTATTGGTTTAAAACACCTGAGAATACTGACATTTTAATTGACAATTATTGTGGCCCATCGATTGCAACTAAATGGGATATTGGAGAATCCGAAAGTCCATATGGAGTAATGAGGCAGACTGGTGCAAAGAGTCAAGTCTGGCTCAGATTGAACCCACAAATCATAGATCCTTTCGCCATCAAGAAAGTCGATGCTCTGCTTTCAACACATCCTCATTTAGATCACTGTGATATATACACAATAAAACCGCTCATTAAGAACACAGATTGCAAATTCATTGGCCCACCAAAATCTTGTCAAAGATATGAACAATTCGGAGTTCCTAAAGATCGTATTGTTGAAGTTAAAGCGGGAGATGAAATTATGATTAATGAGATCTGCTTGAAGACTCTGGAAGGAGCGGACAATACGGCTGTTTTAGAAGCTGAAAGTATGAGTGAAACAGCCGTGAATTATCTGATAAAGACACCAGCAGGCAATTTCTACCATGCAGGGGATTCACATTACTCGAATATGTTCTTCCGACATGGCAGAGAAAATGATATCGATGTAGCAATGGTGGCCTTTGGAGATAATCCATCAGGAATGACTGACAAAATGACTGCATACGACGCATATAGAGTCGCTAAAGCACTCGGTACAAAGCTACTGATCCCTATGCATTATGATAATTGGGCTCTGGTAAAGGGAGATCCGGAGGAGCTAGAATGGATAATCAGAAAAAAAGCACCTGGTATGAAAACTGTTATTCTCCAATGGGGATGTAAATTTCAATATCCCAAGGATCAAGATATCGGACGGGCAATCTATCCAAAACAGGAAGAAGAATTCATACCTGAGAGGTCATGGGAGTACGGAAATAAACCGAGGATCTTTTTGAGAGTCGAAGAATAAAGCCATACTGGGATCTCCTAGGATGAGGAAGGATTTTTATTGGGATTACTCCAAGCTTTCCGAAGGTAATCCTTGACCTCCTCATCATCAACATCATACCAAGCCTTGTATGCATCAGCAACAGCAAACGCGAACCCGCTTCTAATATTCAGACAGTAAACCTCATCTGCTTCCTTAGATACAAGATGTATAGCTTGTTCATGCCCCGTAGGAACTGCAACAATTATCTTGTTAGGATGATATTTCCTTAGTGATTTTATTGCGACTAAAATAGTATATCCTGACGCAATTCCATCATCTACAAGTATAACATCTTTTTTTGAAATCTTTTCAATTTCTCTATTACCACGAAATTTTATGATCCGTGATCGTATTTCATTTAACCTTAATTTTGCGATCTCCATGATCTCAACTTGGTTGAGACCAAGTTCTTTTACTAATGATTCGTTAAGGATTAAAATTCCATCAGGGGCTATCGCACCGAAACCAGCTTCAGGATTATCCGGTATTGGAACTTTCCGAACAACGATTATATCTAGAGAGGTCTTAAATTCTCTAGATAAGCAATAACCAACAGGAACTCCCCCCGACGGTATAGCCAATACGATTGGATTATTAGGCCTTGTTAGGATTTTTTTCAGCATTTTTCCTGCTTCACATCTATCTTTAAAAAGATGTGTTTTTGACCTTAGGTAAGGATCAAATGTTATGTTTTCTGAGAGCAAGATAATCCCGTCTGCAAATTAGCGATACATCCTTGGTGATGTGCGCTATTTTTAGAGCTATAAATTTGGTGTATCAATTAATATTATGAGTGCCATAGCGGTTCCCCCATAATCTCGAAGACAAACAGAGTGTTTAAAAGTTCGAAGTGAAATCTATCGATGATGTTGGCGGCCATAGCTAGGAGCTAGGACCCGTACCCATTCCGAACACGGAA
>JAGLGJ010000190.1 GCA_023144075.1 Candidatus Bathyarchaeota archaeon
CTTCGATTACACGTTTTCTAGGCAGTATCACTACACCTCAATACTATGATATCTCCACACAATCTAATGATATTCAGATGGCGCGAGTATATCAATTTTGAAGTTACGTTTTGTGTAATATAATGAAGAGAGAAAAGTGAAAGTGTTCTTTTTTCTGTTAGATTATAACCTTCTCGGTTTTTTCGAGTCGAAGTCTTTTTCCGGAAGCTTGCATTTCTTAAAACCATCTCAGGCAAACGGTATTATTCTCTCTGCTGAATCGCATGAATACTTTATATAAGTTTATTCTTGAAAAGAAAGGGATTTTTATCAAATTCGTCTATCATTTCGCGAATAGGTTTAACGCATTCCTCTTCCGCCACTAACAGTAATGACTTCGCCAGTTATATAATCGGATTCATCAGATGCTAAAAATAATGCAGTTGCAGCTATCTCTTCGGGTTTACCTATTCGTTTAACAGGGGTCTCATCAACTATTACATTCATTCTTTCTGGAGTGAAGAACGAAACCATATCCGTATCTATCACACCTGGAGCTATTGCGTTAACATTTATTGTTGGACCTAGATTGATTGCTAAGGATCGGGTTAAACCTATTACTCCAGCTTTTGAGACGACATATGGAGTGTTACCAAGAGCCGACTTTTGGCCTAAACCGCAGACAGAAGAGATATTGATAATCTTACCCTTCTTCTGATCAAGCATTATAGGAGCAACCTCCTTTGAGCACAGATAAGATCCCTTAAGGTTGACATCAATTGTCGTATCCCACATCTCTTCCGTCGAATCTAGAAAACGTGCAGGAATCAGAACACCTGCATTATTAACCAAGACGTCTATCCGACCAAATTCATCCATGGTCTTTTTAACCAATTCTTTGACATCATTTGGTTTTGAAACATCGGCTTTAACTACTGACGCTGTTCCACCATCGTTTTTAATTTCTTGTGCAAGGCTTTGTGATTCTTTTTCTGATTTGCTGTAGTTGATTACAACCTTTGCACCTTCTGATGCAAAATTTTTAGCTATGGCCCGGCCTATTCCGCGACCGGCGCCTGTAACTATGGCGACTTTGTTTTGCAGTTTCATACTTGACACTATCCAGACAATCTAATTATGGAGCATGGTCATAACTGCGAACTTGTAAATCTTTCTAGATTTTTAAAAATGAAGTGACTTATGGAAATCTAATTAGAAACTCCATTAACTGCTATTTGTAATTTTTACACTTTCTCATCTACAGTTAATGTTGAGGTACTCTTGATATTTGCACATCTTCCAATTCCCAAAGCTATAGTGTCATTCAATATCTTGGCCGTGTCAGTCTCCACTCTCACTATAATATCGTAGATTCCATCTACCGGGTTAATTTCTTTTACATTAGCATTGCTTCTTAATTCTTCGAGAAGTTCTTTTTCTCTGCCTTTTTCGGCACTTATTAAAACGTAAGCCATTGGCATCGTTCATCAAACAAATAAAATCAGTTTTATCTAATGTAAAACCAAATCGTAATTTCTAATTTGATAATTGATGTCTACGCTTTAAGAACTCTAACAAAGCTAGAGTGGGCAGTAGCGCTCCTAACATCATCATAGATAAGACAAGTGTCGAAGAAGTGATCATGATGAGCGTAAATAGAGAGAGGATTAAGCCAATACCCATGAAGAATAAGGACCCAACAGAGGTTATCGTCAACAATTTGAGTATCTTCCACATATTTCCATAATGGATCTTCTTATGAGCGAAGGTGACAATGGGCCCGACATAAATCAAACCAATAAGTAAACTAGCAACTATTCCCGAAGTCGTTACTGCTAATTCTGGTGCAAATCCAAATGTAGAGTATGTTATTTCTGAAAGATGGAGAGTGCCAAGAAGAGGTGCAAGAAGAATTTTCATTGGTTCTTTCACCACAGGATTATCATATATCCATGTGGCGACTTGAGGGCTGAATGAATAGTACCATGCATTGAAGGCTTTCATAAATTCTACCCCAGCAATGGTCGATAATACACGGTCATCTCTAAAACCTCTTAGGAATTGTACTTCTGGGGAGAGTTCTGAGCCATAAGCGGTTGTCGCGATTATGCATTGACCAAAAGGCGATCTGAATGTGATATTCTGTATGATTAGTTCAATTGTCTCAGAATGTGTTTGGGTATCGCTTTCTCCTTTTACAGTGAAGGTATAATCTCCGATATTTGCTGAACTGCTTGTCTGAATAGTCAATGTAGTAATAACATTTCCTGAAGGTAGAGGTGCTACAACAGGATGTTCGATAGAGGAGGTAACCCCTGTGGGAAGACCTTGAACTGACAAATCTACAGAATCTGAAAATCCATTTACAGATACAACTTGGATTGTTGCAGTACCAGAATTGTTTTGTATTATTGATAGACTCG
>JAGLGJ010000191.1 GCA_023144075.1 Candidatus Bathyarchaeota archaeon
ACCGAAGACTCCAACATGTCTGCTCAATGTCGCTTTATCCATGAGAACGTCAACTTTGCTGTCAGTTAGGATGTGACCCATGTTCATGGTTCCTGAAATACCTAGGAATTTCTGTACAATACTACTTCCGATTTCCTCGACACTTGTTCCAGGTGCTGGACGGGTTAGAACTGCTTTTGCCACACCGTTTTCTATTAGTGCTGCAAGTTCGGTTATGTATCTTGATTTGATGCTGCCTTTAGCGAAGTATGGTCCGTCTACAATTTGGCCTATGTAGTATAACTTTTCATTACCTATTTTTACGAATACTCCTCTTTCCAGCTTGACATCATGAGAAACAGAAATATCACATTGATTAGATGATAGATTAGATGATTCAGGATCGTACTCTACCATTCCTAGCATTGATTTCTCAGCCATAATCGTTTTTTTACTGTTCATTTTGATTCATCCTCACATTATGAAATAGAACATCAGGAATGCAATGGTAATGAGAATCAATGAGTGTTTCAGGCCGGCTCCAAGAGCGCCTTCACCCATTTTGCCTGCTATTAATCCTCCGAAGAGTCCTTGCATTATGGACATGTGAAACATTATTGTTTTAATACTTTCATAACTCAATTCCTTCATAAGAAATAGGCCACCAACATCAGATAGAGATTCTTTTAAGGCTTCAATTTTTGCAAAAAATGTCTGGAGAAGTATGTAGTCTATAAAGATGAAGATGAAGAATGCTATATACACAATTCCTACGTATGTTTGGAGTTGACTTCTTCTTTCATCTTCTATTGATTGTAGTTCTCTAATGTGTCTGCTTATTGTATCAAGAACATCTTTTATGTCTCCACCAGATCGATTTATTTCAGTTAAGAGAATTGAGGTTCTTTTGGCAAGTTTTGTTTCGATCCTTTCTGCAAACTTCTTTAGAGAATCCTCGAAATTTCCGCCCCATGATAATTTGGTTACTATTCTTTCAAGCTCAGATGATAAAGGACCATATCTACGTTTTGAAGCCAAATCTAATGCTCTGGTTAGTGTGACCCCCGTTCTTCCTGCTTCTGAGAGTTCCCTTAAAAATTCTGGAATATTCTTGTCAATACTTAACCTCCATCGCATATCAACATAATTTATGATTGCAGGAGGGAATAATGCTATAATTAGTGCAAGAAATACTAGTTGATCTGTTTTGAAAATGAGATCCGCTTTAATCATGAACTCATTCATGATCAGTGTTATAAGCTGAGTTAGTCCAAGGGCTACAGCAATGATAATGACTAGCTTCTTGTCTCTCTTAGATACTCTCATCATTAACATAATGTATCATCTTGGAGGTATGATTGAATCTAACAAGAGTAGAAGGATTAATGCAAATGCTGGAATAGCCAGGTATGTAACAAGCTGCATGATGAATAAAATGCCAAACCCACCTAGATTTCCACCTATCATACCCATGATCGATAGCATCACTATAACAAGTAGTGGAAAAACTACCATCATTGAAATGTAAGCTTCAGCGATTCCTCCGAGAGTCTCAAGAAGCTGTCTTGCAGCGATTCTAGCTGAATCCATGAGTGCCTTGGCGGTTGCCATGAAATATGATGTTAAGCTTCCTCCAGATCTACTTACTGAAATGAATCCATCTAAGAAATCAACAAATTTTGGAGATGGTGAATATCTTATTCTTCGTTCCATTGCAGAGATAATATCAAAGCCAAGGAAATTGACATCTCTAATGATGTTTCTTGATTCTTCGGCCGCTATGCTTTTCATGCCTACGTCTTCTACTTGGGTGATTGACCTGAAAATCCTCTCTGGTGGCATGTTAGCTTTGGATAGAACTGCCATGTGACTTGCTACGTAAGGAAGCTCTTCTTCTAAGATCCGTTTTCGATTTCCAACTTGCAGTGAGGGATAGGAAAATAATGTAATGAATATTATTGAGGTTCCTATTGAACCCATTATGAATGCGGCTAGTATTGCAGCTATAAAAGTCGCTCCAGAAATTAGACTTGCAAGAATTGTTGCCGCAAAGATTGATACTCCTCCTAAACTGGTGAAGAGTAGTATCATAGCAACGTATGCTTCGTGTGCGACTTTGATATCAGCTCTCATCAATTGGCTTTGTAGTCCTATAAATATGGCAGAAAATTTTTTAGTCTTGTCTCCGAGAAGACGATATGGTGCTAATGCTAGGAATTCAATAAAATCATAATTGACTTTCTTATTTATCATGATGTAGCCCTCAGATTCACTTTTTCCGTAACTCCTTCTGGATCCGCATAGTAATTGCTGATCATTTTTCCAACTTTATCGACTCGTCTGATCTTGTTGCGGTGCATCCATTCAAGAAGTCTGCTACGTCTATCCAGTTCTTTTGCGATGTATTCTTT
>JAGLGJ010000192.1 GCA_023144075.1 Candidatus Bathyarchaeota archaeon
TTCTTTCTCATTGTTTCAACTGAAGCGAAGTATTGTGAACCGTATACATTCATGACTGTGACTTGGTTGGATGGAAATTCTTTTGGTGGTTCCTGTTCTTTGAAATGTTCTCCTTCAAGTGGTATGAGTTCTTTAACGTGGGCATTGAGAGATGACTGGTAAATGTATAAGGCGAGAGAGATCAGAATGCCCCACATGAATGCGTTTATTATATTTACTGTCAGGGTCATTACGAAGGTAAAGATCATAGCAATTCTTCCAATATGGTGAGTCTTCCAGCCGCGAAGAATTCGCTGTTCATTTATGGTTTCGAATCCAACATAGATCAGCAGGGCAGCCAGTGCGGGCATCGGGATCATATTAGCCAAGGGTATGATTGTCATTATAGCAACGGCCATAATGATGCCAGAAAATATGTTGGCCATTCGTGTCTTAGCTCCAGCACTTACAACTACCGCTGTTCGAGAGAGTGACCCGCAAGAAGGTGCTGACTGGAAGATACCGCCTACAGCGTTAGCAGCACCTAAACCTATGAAATCTCTATTCGGGTCTGCTCTGTTACCATCTGGATTAAGGTAATATTGGGCAACCCCTGCAGAGACTGCTATACCCAGTATGGCTGTCGCTAGAGAGGGTACTATGAGATCTGGGATGGATGCTATTTCTGGTAAGGTTGGAAGGGGCAAGCTTGCATTAATATCAGCAATCTCTCCAACTAAATGAACTGTATTCCAATTGGCAATATAGACTAGGACACTTGTAATAACTAATGCAGATATTAGTGCAATTTTTCTTAAAGGAGTCTTAAGTAACGCAACAATGAGAACGATCATGGTAATGCCTGCAATTAATGTCGGAATATCCCAAGAACCGGGGCGTGCCAGTATATCCACTACTGCTAATACTTTATTTTGATATTCACTATGAGATCCTGTAATTTCACCTACTTGTCCCAGAATTACCAATAAGGCTAGACCTGTGACGAATCCTGTCATTACACTTTGAGATACAAATCGCATGAATGTGCCAAGTTTTAGAACACCAAATAGTATCTGCCATAAACCAATCATTATGGTAAACATGAAGAGAACTCCTACGGATACCTCCTCGCCCATTTCACCCATTAGGGTCATCGTCATCAGAGCCATCTCATTCGTAAAAGTTACCACCATAAAGGCTGAGCTGGCGAATAAGCCGGCCATTATTGGAGGAACAATCCCGGCGTACAGTCCATATAATGGGTTGATCTTGGCCACAATAGAATAAGCCATTCCTTCCGGAATGTTTACCAAAGCTACTGTAAGACCTGCAATACCATCAGAAGTTGCAGACTTCTTTTTAACCTTCGGCTTATTCATCAAAGTAAACACTTCATTTTATACAGTTTAATGATTTTAAATTTTTCATTAATCAAAAATGAAATATAATTTCACGTAAATTCGTCCTCTTTATTAAAAAATCATGCATTTATGTCCTGCAATTTGACTGGGGATTGATAGAATAAGTTAAGAGCAAGACAAATCTCTCTTATTAGAATCTGAATATCTTATAATTCATAAAATTAGAATAGAGGTTCAGACTAATGCTTAAAGCAAATTTGCTTTTGATTTTATGTTTTCTAATGGTAGGTTTAGTTTCACTTCCAGAAGTTATTGGTGTGGAAAAAGCACATGAATTCACTCTTGTAGATACTGAAGGCAGAGAATTTTCACTCTCAGATTTTAAAGGCAAATATGTCTTACTCGATTTTTTTGCCATTTGGTGCAAACCTTGTGAACTGTCACTGCCACATCTTAAAGAATTGAAACATCAACTTGGGACAAATATCGTCATCATCTCGATTGATATTGACGTTGAAGAGACTTTACAACAAGTGATAGATTATAAACAGGCTCATGGCATGGATTGGATTGTTGCCAGGGACACAGAGTATTTATCGATGCCTTACAGGGTATCAGCTTTACCAACTTTTGTTCTCATTGATCCCTCAGGTAATATTGTCAATACTTACGTTGGGGTTACCGATGAAACTATAATCATGCGAAGCATACCGATCAAGCCAACATCTGAGAGTCCAACGCCTACGGAAACTACAGAAACCACAGAAACTACACAAACTACAGAACCTCCAAAACCTGAACAATCCAGCAGCCAAAATTGGCTTTTCCTTATCCTATTAATTATTGCGATAATTGTTGGATGGATGATTATACGTAAAAGAGGAAAAAAACGTAAAAAATGAATCATCAGCTGAAAAATGCGTCCAGCAGATCTCCTTAAAACTATTTTTTTGAATTATCTCAAGAGTATTATCTATGTAATGGATATTCTTAGAGTAATTATCTAAATGAGGTGGACAACCTTGGTGTCAGGTGTATATAGA
>JAGLGJ010000193.1 GCA_023144075.1 Candidatus Bathyarchaeota archaeon
CTTTTTGGTTGATCGAACATACTATATTCTCATTTCCCCAAAAATATTTGACGTTTAGTGCTTCTTTTAAATTTGTGGAAATAAAATGGATAGTTGGCTTTCCAACCATGGATTCGCCTTCAATAAATTGATCGCTTGTTCCATTATTAATCTTACAAGATTGGACAGTCAATGTTTGGCGGTTGATTGTTGTTATTATTGTTTGAGAAATATTCTCACTTTTTTCATGCTTGAAAAAGCGTGTTCCAGAGCTGTTGTAGTAAGTTTTTCTATTGTCTTCAATTATCAAGACTGTTGAATTTGATTTTGTAACGTTAACGAATCCTTTTGAAATTTCAATTGTTGTTGAGGTTCCCTTGTATTTCCCTGTTCCTTTTGTATTACTATTTTTTGTAAGTTCATAAGTCCAGTTAGAACCTTCGCTGAAAGGATCTTCTTGACTTGTCTGAGATGCCACATGAGCTATAGTTGGAGTAATCATAAGAATTAGACATAATATGCCAATTCCAAAGAAATATCGCAAATCATATCTCGCCTACATACAATTGATTAGTATCCCATCAAAATTCTTAAAGATTTAATTTTTCTGACGGCCCGCTAGTTGGAGTATATATACAATACTCTTCTTCAGCCATATGGTCCTTATGAATTGCATATGCTCTTGCACGACACCCTCCACAGACCACTTTGAATTCACAGATTCCACATTTGCCTTTTAGTAGATCCTTATTTCTCAACTCATTGAATAGTATCGATTTCTTGTATATCCCTTCAAGAGAATTTGTTTTGATATTACCAGCAGAAACTGGTAGAAAGCCACAACCACATATATCTCCTTTATGAGAGATGAAGCAATATCCATTTCCTGCCATGCATCCATGCTGGATCATTTTATGTTGGCTAGATTTAACATTCGATTTATTCTTGTTTTGTTTCATTACTCTTTGATATTGAGGTGCACAGGTCATCTTTATGGGAATTTTTGTCTTCTGTGATCGAATATAGAATTCTTTCATTAGTTTCTCATATTCCAGAGGAGTAATTTCCATCTCAACTTTTCCTCTTCCTGTAGGCACCAGCATAAATAGGTCCCACATTGAAGTGCCTAGTTTCTCGACTAAAGTTTGAATTTTCCAGACGTCTTTGTAATTATATTTAGTGACTGTTGTTAGAACGTTAAAAGGTAATTCTGCTTTTTTGATATAAGATATATTTTTTATTGTTCTATCATACGCACCTTTGATTCCTCTAAAGGTGTCATGTATTTTGGAGTTCGACCCATCCAGACTAAAGGAGATATGAGCTACTCCAGACTTTTTCATTTTTTCAGCAGATTCTTGATTGACTTTGCTTCCACTTAGAGCTAAAGCAACTCTAAGACCTGAGTCGTTTGCATATTCTATTATTTGGAAGATATCCTTTCTGAGTAATGGATCTCCACCTGTGATAATGAACAGTCTTTTTTCGCCAGCTATTTGTGAAATGAGATCTTTAGCTTCCTTTGTGGTCAACTCGCCTGGATCTGGCTTTGTCTGGGCTTCAGCCCTGCAATGCAAGCAAGCAAACTTACAAGCTTTAGTTGATTCCCACGCAATAACATATGGAAGATCTGCCACAAAGATCACTAAGAATTGTTTGATTGTTATTGTAGTTTAAGGTTGGAATTTGACTATCTTAAAGGCCCATATGAATATTATGCGAATATCAACTAAGAGTTAAATTAGTACTGATACGTAAAATGTTGCTAAGTGAATTATAATGCTAAAAGGAATGATTCTGGAACATGTAAGCATTGTTGTAAAAAATCGCGATGCTACAATGGACTTTTATACAAAAGTCTTGGGCTTCAAGATT
The DNA here is from genome assembly GCA_023144075.1 of Candidatus Bathyarchaeota archaeon. Taxonomy (GTDB): domain Archaea; phylum Thermoproteota; class Bathyarchaeia; order 40CM-2-53-6; family RBG-13-38-9; genus RBG-13-38-9. The sequence goes on from JAGLGJ010000193.1 coordinate 1,855, forward strand.
CTCAGAAAATATGAAACGGATACTATGCGTGTCGCTTACTTGTATTTAGAAGATCAGTTACTGGAACTGAACGAGTTCTATTCAAATGATGAACCTATAGGGTTGTGGCATCTAGGATTTAGAGTTGAGGATATGGATGAGGCAATGGCTCACTTCAAAGAACAAGGCGCTGAACAGGTAAGTGACCCCATTGAGTTCAAACCAAAGATGTATGCCTTGGCAGATGTATCTCATGAGAAATTATTAAGAGCATTAAAACCCAAGGAAGATAAAACCTACTGGAGGATAGCTATGTTTCGTGATCCTAACGGCGTTATCATTGAATTACTGGAAAGATAGTCCAGAGTAATTGCAGAGATAACCTAGGAAGAATTCTGAGCTAAGATTAAGCAGATAATAGAAGACCCCCGCTACTAAACCAGATATAGCTCCAATAAGAGCCCCTAAAATAACCCACCTCTGTAAATAGTTCAGTTGTGACGGGATC
>JAGLGJ010000194.1 GCA_023144075.1 Candidatus Bathyarchaeota archaeon
AATGTTAACACCAGACTTGTCACAATCACTATCATGATAATTGTCAGTGCAATTACAATAGGATCTATCTTTAGATTTTGACCAAAGTTAAAATCCAATGTATTCCAAGATGGAATAATTGGAGATTTAGAGGGTTTTTCTTCTGGCTGTGAAGGTTTAGGAACCGTTGGAGTTCTATCTATAGGTTTGATTGACAATTGATCGATCTGAAAATTATAGTTTGAGGTATCAACACTTTCGGAGTTTTCTGCTTCTTCGACTTCTGAGGCCCAAATCATCAGTCCAGTAGTCTTTTCGAAAACATAATTACATTCTGCAAATCCATTTGTGTCTGGCTCCTCACTCCTATCTGATGGACCAGAGTAGGTTAACAATACTACTTGAATAATTGAATCCTGAAATTCAAATTCATCATATGCTACAGAACAAAGAGCTCTCGAAACAAAGACTGTATTGTATTCAACCTGCTGTCCTTCTTTCAGAGATGTTGAAATGAATTCTCTTGCTGGTTCACCGAAGTCGGCTTCAATAGTTTCTTCAGATCCATTCATATTTTCAAGAATAGTTCTCGTGTATGTCAATGTGGTTCGGTCAATGTCATCTTTGAATGTGAAAGAATAAAGCTCAGGATTCCATATGTCACCAGTTGCAGCTACTCTATATCGTTTTACAATGAATCGATCCTCAAGAGAAATTATAGACTCACTAAGATTCGTAATCGTAACATTACCCTCAAGAGCCTCCCCATATTCAAAGTCGAGCACTGGATCAGTTTTTGATTTGGATAGTCTTTGCAGTTCGGTATGATAAGTCCAAGAGAATCCTTCAGATAGTGACTCGAAAGATGATGCTTCAGAATCTAGTATACAAACAGCAGATGCATTGATAAGTAGTAAACATAAACAGGCAAAAGCAATGAGTCGCATTATCTTTCACGACGCATACATACAAGCTGTCCGAAATAAATGAATCTCGAAAATTTCAATTTAAAGCCATTGCTAAACCCTAGAACATTACACGCGTTAACTTCAATGATCGATTTCAAGAAATGTTCATCAGATGTAGCTACCATCAATGTACTTCGGTGTTCTCACTCTTTAGCGCGGGCATTTGTTAGTTTAGAATCACGTGCGGATTCAATAACAGTAAAGCAAATCTTTCCAACAGTTAATGCGAATAAGCTTAGGACTGATAAGACAAAGACACTTGTCCCGAGCATCAGCACACTAGAGATAGATACGCTTTCTCCAACGACTATAGAAATCATACTTCCAAACCAAACAAGCAGGAGCATCTTGTAAATGGAATTGGTCAGATTTGACGTTCTTTTCTTCGAAGATATAAGAACTCCAATTGGGGAAAAATATACTACACCTATCAGTGCACTTGCCATGAAACCCGACATCACGACTGCTATTTCTGAATTGAAATTGAACATACTATATGTAGCTGCAGAGAGATGTAGAATTCCAATCAAGGGATAAAGAATGACCTTGAAGACACTCTGCATCATCGGATTGTTAGCTATGACTGATGCAATATTTGGGCTGAAAGAATAATACCAAGCATGAAAAACAGTCATGAATTCTCTTCCAGCCATTGTATCCATAATATCTTGATCTCTAAATTCTCTAAGAAATTGGACTTCGGGAGAAATCTCAGATCCATATGTTGCAGTCGCTATAACACATTGTGGAGAACCAGTTGCAGAAGGCGTAAACTCCAAATTGGCCTCTCTCAGTTCGACTTTTCCAATAATTGCAGAAAACCCACTCATGCTCGCTACAACTTCACCATAAATGAGGATCTGTGTATTCTTATCATATGATGCAAGAACTGTAAGATCAACTGTTCCATAGGGTGATGGGATAGTCTCTTGAGTACGATAACGATAAGTTGAGAACGTTCCAAGTGGCGAATTTATAATTGGCATGTCAATCATACTCCAAGTTCGAGTTAAATCAACAGTAAACCCTGGAATGTAAGGAATAATTAATCCTGAAGGCCCAGCATAAATTTCTAAGTTTGCATTGCCACCATTCCGTAAAAAGATCAGAGTGTCCTGATCAGTGGGAAAATCTATTGTTGAGTTTGAATCTAGAGGAGTAACTTCTCCATTCTGCGTCAAGGTACCACTAGTAGTAACTATTAATTTTGAAGAGGAACTCGAAACATCATAGAAACGTAGATTGCTC
>JAGLGJ010000195.1 GCA_023144075.1 Candidatus Bathyarchaeota archaeon
GAGAAATTACAATTTGATGGTGTCAATGCATTCTCCAAGTCTTATAATGAATTATTGTCAACCTTGGAAGAGAAACGTCAAGCAATTATTCAAGGTCAGAAGGCCACTAGAACTTATACTCTAAGAGAATATCAAGAAAAAGTGAAAAATAGGTTAAAGATTTGGAGAGACATAGGTTTCAACAGAAGACTTTGGTCTAAAGATCCAACTTTATGGGTCGAAAAATCTGTTCCTGAAATAACCGATAGGCTTGGCTGGCTCACTCTGCCAGAAATGATGCACGATCAAGTGGAAGACTTGTTTTCTTTCGCGGAGGAGATCAAATCAGAAGGAATAAGGAATGTGGTGCTACTTGGAATGGGTGGATCAAGTCTGGCACCAGACGTTTTCCAAAATATCTTCGGGAATAAACATGGATATCCTCAACTTATCGTTCTGGACAGCACTCATCCATCGACTATAAAGTCTGTAGAAGACAAAATTGATTTGAGTAAAACACTATTCTTAGTATCAAGCAAGTCAGGCACAACAATCGAAACATTATCGTTATTCAAGTATTTCTGGAAGAAAATTCAACCCATCAATAAGAATAGCGGTCAACACTTTGTTGCTATAACAGATTATGGTACACCTCTTATGAAACTTGCCGAGGAAAGAGGGTTCCGCCGTATCTTCACAGCACCATCAGATATTGGAGGAAGATACTCTGCCCTAACAGTTTTCGGCTTGGTTCCCGCCGCACTAATTGGACTGGATATCCGGCAAATCCTAGATCAAGCATGGATGATGTCCGAAAGCTGTGCATTTTGTATGTTACCAGATGAAACCCCAGGCCTCGAATTAGGAGCAACTTTAGGGGAGTTAACAGAAGCAGGACGTGATAAAGTGACATTCCTTACTTCCCCTTCAATAACACGTTTTCCAATATGGCTTGAACAACTTATCGCAGAGAGTACTGGAAAAGATGGGAAGGGTATAATTCCAGTAACAAATGAACCAGCTATTGAAACTGAGTTTTATGAAAAAGATCGCTTGTTTGTCTTTCTTTTCATAGAGAAAGACGATAATCAAGAATTAGAAAAATTATACCAAAATATCAGTGATGCGGGCCATCCAATAGTCCGAATAAATATGACTGAAAAAATGAATTTAGGCCAGGAAATCTTTCGCTGGGAGAAGGCAATTACAGCTGCTGGAGCAATCTTAGGCATACATCCGTTTAATCAACCCAATGTGGAACTAGCCAAACAACTTGCGAGACAAGAAATGGAAAAGTCCAAAGATAAAAAACAATCCAAAGAAGATATCGAAACATATTCGATTGAAAACCCAGAGAAATTGCGTGAAAGTTTCAAAAAATGGGTTGGACAAGCTCAAGTAGGAGACTATGTAACTATTCAAGCCTACTTGCAGTATGATCAAGAGATCATTGAAACATTACAAAAGATTCGTTTGGAACTCACAAAACGTTTCAAATTGGCAACAACCTCAGGCTTTGGTCCAAGATTCTTACATTCTACTGGGCAGCTGCACAAGGGCGGTCCCAACACATGTCTCATCCTTCAATTAGTCGATGAACCAGCAGAACAATTAGAGATCCCAGAAACCGAATACAACTTCAACTCATTGATACAAGCTCAAGCGTTAGGAGACTATAACGCATTGAAGCAACTTAACCGACGAGTTCTAAGAATAAACCTGAAAAATGATCCGATAAGAGGGCTCTCACATATATTGGAATTGATATCCCAATAAAATCTTGAAAAAAATCACCGATTAGTCACTCAATGAAAATCCAAAAGGTACACTACATTTCATTAATTACGATTGAATATATGAAATGAAATCTTAATGAAAATCTGATTCACGATACTGTCGCGTCTCGCAATTCTTTCAGAGCTTTGTCTACATCCTCACTTTTGAAAATGTACGATCCAGTGGCAAATACATTGGCGCCTGCACCACTTGCAAGTTTTACATTTTCTGGATCCATACAACCATCAACTTCAATTGGAATATTTTCATCAATTTCTCTAACTTTTTTGATCTTATCGAGTGTATCTGAAAGAAATACTTCGCAATAGTGTCCGGGATCGGCGGTCATGACAAGAACTCCATCAATTTTCTTTATATGTTCTAAAA
>JAGLGJ010000196.1 GCA_023144075.1 Candidatus Bathyarchaeota archaeon
GTCGGAACATATCGATTGTACCATAGCCAGCTCCTGTATGGTAGGAATCTCTTAAGAGAAAATCCATTTTGTCTGCATCAACAGAACTTCTAATAATTTGATCAATGAAGGGTCTCTTTTTATCTGAAAGACGACCAACTGCAAGTAAAGAAATTTCTTTTGGATCAAAATCAGATTTTTTTAAGGTATCATTTATCTCGGATTCTCTTATGATCTGAATTGACATATCTTCATGATTCTTATCAATGAATTTTGATAAGATTGGCTCGAATAAATGAGATAATGGTCCATGTCCCACGTCATGAAGTAATGCAGCGATTCTGACTTTGTTTATATCGATTTTGTCGGAGACCTCGGTCAGATTGGTAGCGATCTCCCCTGCCAGATGCATTGTTCCTAGTGAGTGTTCAAAGCGTGTATGGTTTGCAGCTGGATAAACGTACTGAGCACCTGCAAGTTGTTTTATTCTCCTAAGCCTCTGAAAAGGCTGAGTATCGATGATTCGTTGCTCTGACTTTGTTATTCTGATATAACCATAAAGTGGGTCCTTAATGAAACCCCAGTATTTTTCAGAACGTCCCAATTTTATTCGCCAAATACTAGTATCAATCGGTAATTATGATGCCTGTTAACCATTCAACATAAGAACTTCATGAAGCTTTAGTAATATGAACTGAGGTAATAAGTTGGAGCCCAGAGACGGTGTTTTCATAGTCATTGAGGGTATAGACGGTTCGGGTAAGACACTTCACTCACGAAATCTCTGTTTTCAACTTCGTAAGAAAGGATTTGTATGCAAGAATACAGCTGAACCGAGTAAGGGACTTATTGGAAGACTACTAAGAGATGAATTCCTAAGTAGAAGAAAAATTTCACCAGAAATAGAGACTCTTCTATTTGCTGCAGATCGTTTTCACCATATAAAATATGATATCTTGCCTATGCTTCGCAAAAATTCTATTGTTATTTCAGATCGTTATCATTATGCTTCGATAGCATATCAAGGTGCCCAAGGCGTTGATATTAAATGGATAAGAAATGTTAACAATTTTGTAATAAAGCCAGATCTAGCAATATATCTTGATGTACCTGCAGAAATAGCATTAGATAGAATCCGAAGAACTAAGAGTTTAATGGAAAAACTTGATTTAGAAAAAAAAGTTCGTAAAATTTACCTTGACTTAGTAAAAGAAAAAGAGCTAACCTACCTAGATGCAAATAAGTCAATTGATAATGTAAATGAAGAGATATTCAATCTTGTTATTAAAACCATCACAAAGAAACAAAAGAAAGAAATGTAAATTGACTTTTAGCATTTTTAATGTGAGCTTTCAAAATTTTATTTATGCAATAACTTCAGAATATTTTTGCTAATAACAGATTCTAAAGTAAAATTTATTGTGGATTCAATTCATTACCAGTGTACCATGGGTAGACCTGCAACAGGTGAAGTGAAATAGGGTATTGTTGTGCCCTTTAATGTCCCTACATAGACAGTTTTTAGATCCTGTCCACCAAATGTGATACTTGCCATCCATGGAGCTACAGAACTTTCGCAGGCAATCATATCATCAATTTGAACTTTTCCTGTGAAGAAATGTCTATCTAGCTTGTCAATTGCCTCAGGATTTCCATCGTCTAAAATTATTCGAAGTTCTCCTTCAGATGTTAAAGCAAAGATTTTTTCTGCGTAGATAAGAGTCCCCCATAAGTTGCCATAACTATCAAAAGCGATGCCATCAGGGAAACCCCCTAGATCTGATGGCCCAAAAATTTCTCTATCCGATAAAGTTCCATCAGGATGGCTTTGCATTCTACTAATTCTTCGGCCATTAGTTTCAACAATGTAAAGATATTCTTCTTTGGCATCAAACCTTATTTCGTTTGTGAATTTGAAACCTTCTGCAGCAATCCGAATTCCATCTTGATCTACTACTGCTATATAACCATCCGAAATATTCGGATTGAATGCTTCTACCCAATTCTTCACCTTAGTAGATATTGTCAACCAAATACGATTCTTGGAGTCTCGTAGTACAAAGTTCACCTTACCAATCTGTTCTCCATCGATATTATCATGGA
>JAGLGJ010000197.1 GCA_023144075.1 Candidatus Bathyarchaeota archaeon
ATAGTTACCTGGTGGAACGAACAGCTCGTAGCTACCTCCTTGATTAGGCCCCGCTTGAAACACACCATGTTCACCTGCTGCAGTAATATTGGCCCAGCCTGTCTCGCGGAAATCCCCCATATGGTTTTTTGTATACACTTTCCCACCTATACCTGCTGCTCCTCCTACCGCCAAGGTCTCATCCGTAGATAGAGCTAGTACACTAAATGAAAAGGCTAGGATTAATGCAATTAAAATTGAAATTCTCAATACACTTACCTTATACTCAAGAATCTGTTTCGCTTGCTTAAAAAAGGTGTCTACACTAATTAGTAAAAGTAGAAAATCAAAAAAATTCACCAAGAAGTTTTTGAGTTTCCTAGATGTAACGTAAATACTGGAAATGTATACAGAATAAATGTTGTTCGAGCTGTCTCATTTGATTGTAATTGATAATATATCTCTTGATCTGTCAGTGGATGAATCTCTTAAAATCGGCCAGTTAGGACGTATAGCTGATAAAATCAATAATATGGATAAAAGATTAGAAGAATGCACGCGACTAATCAAGCCGGCCGCACTTTACACGTATACTAAGGTAAAACAAGTCTCGAAAGAGGGTTTGCTAATAGACGATAATAGACTCCTTGAAAGTACAAAGCTCGCCGAGCAATTAAGTTGTTCAACCGAAATAGCTCCATATATACTCACTATAGGTTCTGATTTGGAAAAGAGAGTAACTTCGATTGCAACAGACAAAATACTGGATTCATGGATACTCGATAATTTAGGAACATATGCCCTTCGAACTTTAGGAAAGCATATTGAAGAGAGGATCCGAAATGAGAAAGGATGGAGAATATCAAGGTTCAACCCCGGATCCACGCCAACATGGAACCTTGAGGAACAAGAGAAGATCTTCGGCATATTCTCTAAAGAGAATGTGCAAGAAAAAATTGGAGTGCGACTGACTGATACTTTCATGATGATTCCAAAAAAATCTGTATCAGGCGTTATGGGTCAAGCAATTTCTGATTATCATAATTGCATAGAATGTCAACTCACATGTGAATATAGACAAAAGCCATACAAAGGGTAAAATCATAATATCACCGTTAAGCCCATCGAGCAAACGTCAACTGTAAAAAAAATCCATTAGATCTTAATGTTAGTATCCAAACATCACGAATAGTTTCAATATCTTAATTTAATAGCAACCTACACTCCGACTTTAGAAGAAATACAGGAAAGTGTTGCATGTGTTCAAATTCGAGACTGAACAAAAAATATTCGATATTGGCGGCGTCAAAATCGGTGGCCAGCCCGGACAGTTGGCAACAGTCATGATTGGGAGCATTTTCTATCATGGCGATAAAGTGATTATAAGTGAAGAAGAAGGAACATTTGACAAGGAAAAGGCTGAAGAAAATCTGCGTATAGAAGCAGAAAGTAGCGAGAAGACTGGAAACCCTAGGTTAGTCGATGTCTGTGGCGCATGGCCGAAAGCCATAATAAAATTCATAGATTTTGTTTCTGAAAAAATTGATGGCCCATTTCTTATTGATGGCACAACAGGAGCAGTGAGAATTGCTGCAGCAAAACATGTAAACGAAGTAGGACTTTCAGATCGTGCAGTATTCAATTCAATAAGTCCAGAAGTCAAACAAGAAGAAATTGATGCAATTAAAGACGCCAAGATCAAGGCTTCAATAATATTAACCTATAATCCAAGAAACATGACAATCGAAGGTAAATTGTCAACACTTAGAGACTCACCTGAGAAGAAAGGTTTGCTCGCTACTGCAAAGGAAGCTGGCGTAGAAAAAATGCTTGTTGACACAACAGTACTAGATATACCGGATCCAGGTCCAATTGCGAAAGCATGTCACTTGGTTAAAAAAGAATTTGGACTTCCATCAGGTGCAGGTGTACATAATGCTGTGGACAGATGGGCTTCAAGGAAAAAACAAGAACATCTAGCTTATAGAATAAACAATGCAGTTGCACATGTTACACCAATCATAATGGGGGCTAATTTCTTACTATACGGTCCCGGTAGAAGGGCTCCTGAGATGTATCCGGCT
>JAGLGJ010000198.1 GCA_023144075.1 Candidatus Bathyarchaeota archaeon
AAACCAACCAATCAAAGCAGTAATGGCGCTTACAACTAATCCAAAGATAAGACCACCTAAACCTCCGGTCATTTGCCCTCCGATTGCTCCACCAATTCCTGCACAAATACTTGCGATAATAACAACTAGTATGGCTTGATCTGTAGCTTTGACATCCTTCTCTACCTCTTCATATAATGAGACATCCAATCTTGCAGCTCTAATCATCCGATTAATAAGATCCATAACACACCCTTCTATAACGCAAATTCTTAAGCAGTTCTTGATACTCTCTAATATTTAAGATCGCGCTAAATTTTCTCAAGTGATTTTGGTAAAGCTTCTTTGAACCATTCAGGCATAAACGACCAACAGTTGCCAGCCAATTTTTTAAAATCACTATCCACAATATAGAATCTTGCTTGATCATCTTCAGCTCTTACAGCACGACCGTAAGCTTGTATCACTTCAGTCATAGCACGATTATTATACCATCGACTTTCTCCATTCTCAAGTCTACTTCGGATTCTCTTATCCCCAAGATCTGGATAGGGAACTTTCAACAGTATCTGAGCATCGCATATGTCATATTTCCAGTCTTGTCCTTCCTGAAAAGCTACTGAAACGAAGACGCTACCTCGAGATTGTTTCCAATCCTCTAATTTTTCATGGCGATTAAAACTTGTATGAGCAATCAATCTCGGTTTCAAATCTTCTGCGATGTTTTGCACAAGCCATTGTTGACGTTTGTAACTACCGCAGTGTATGGCCACATTACCTTCTTCCTTTCTGAGAATATGCTCTATAGTGGTAAGGGCATCTTGATTGTTCTGATCCCAATTTTTCATTGAAAGGGATCCTACACCAAAGTCTAGTATCGGCCGATTCTCTACGGGAAAAGTACTTTCAACAGTCAGAAAAGATATTTGATCTTCACTTAGAACATCGTTTAAACCGGTTAGATCTCGATATTGTTTCGGATCAAGTATTGTTGCGGAGGAGATTATGAAGAAATCTGCTTTCTTCCATATCATCTCTCTCATGAATTCTTTTGCATAGACCGGTTGCAGTATTAATCGATCATTTTGTATTTGTGAAATCCACTCTTTCTTTGACGACATGTAAAATTTATAATTTTTCAAATAACGATCGATCTTCTCTTTGTCTATAGCCTGGTCGATCGATAGACCAGTGGATTTACTTATCAGATCTGCCCGCTTTAGAAGCTCTTGTAAATGTACACCTAACTTGCTGAGAAATTCATGTTCTTGATCTTTATTCTCTATCTGTTTTAGTTGTGGAAGATATTTTTCATATACATTATCAGGAATCGTCTGTGGCGTAACTCTCAAAGATATATGGTTTAGACATTCTTCTTCGAGATTGTGTGACTCATCAAGTATGAGTAGACTTCTAGATCCAAGTGATGTTGGACCTTCAGTCTGTCCCTCATCAATAAGGTATGCCAAACTCAATAATACGGTCTGAGCATCGAGGGCTTTCTTTTTTTGTTTCCAGTAGGGGCAGACATCAAAACGTTCGGTACAGTGAAAGTCGGTAGTTTCACATCTTCCAATATGAACTGGACGTTCAGGATAATAGTAGCACCGATAGTTTCTACGTCCTTTGATCTCAACAAAGCGTCCTTGTAGGAGTGGATCCTGTTGGATTTGTTTCATCAATGTCAGCTGTGGAGTAGCATAGAATGAGTGGGTGATTGATGCGAATGCTGTATTCACATAGGATTTGCCGAAACCTGTAGGGGCAGCTAAGATTACACATTTCTTTCCAGTTTGGAAAGCATCAACAATTTCGGTTATGATTCTCTTTTGATTTTTTCTAAGCGATGGGCTAGGGAAATTGCTGATCACATCATCTGTTAATATTTCTGATGGATGTTTTCTTGTTCTTGGTTGTGATGCGCAGTTTGGACAGATGGTTTGGCTTTGAGGCATGTATTTACCGCATTTGGGACAGAACTTTATCATGCTGTTACACCTTTAACATGTGTTATGAATATCTGAGATATGTTCGAATTTCAGCAAACTATTATCGTCTATCTAATTCAAGTGATAGACAT
>JAGLGJ010000199.1 GCA_023144075.1 Candidatus Bathyarchaeota archaeon
TTTATCTCTTGCATTTTCGAGATGTTTCGATGTTCCCTGAATTTTCTTAACATATTCATCAGCCGACTCTTCTTCTGCATCTAACTCTCCTAGGAATGAATAAACTAGTGAGAAGGGTGTGATGAATCTGAAGAAAGATAAAGATAGTTTGATTATCTGTGTTCTCATGCGTATATGGGCGAGTTCGTGGATAAGTACTGCTTTTATCTCATTAGGTGTCAATTGTTCTAAAATTGGCATTGAGATACATATCTTTGGTTTGAGACCATGTATTGAAAAGGCAGCCGGAATAGATTTCTCTGTTAAATATAGTGTTGGTGTCTTTGTCCCAATCAAATTTTAATATTTGGAGACCCATTTGTTAAGTTTGTTATCGATTGTTTCTTGTGCTTTTAGTGATGATAAGTAAAGTTTTGGACCCACCAGGTAAGTTGTAATCATACCGATGAATAATATGAAAGGTATTGCTAAGATGAGCACATTCATCAGAAGCATTCCACATACCATAGCGATAGATAATATTACGATAAGAGATGTGAAAGAAGTTATATGGAGATATATGAGGCCTAGCTTTGTCTTGGCCCCTGTGGTTGCAAATCTAATTGTAAAGAAGCTAAGGCATCCTACCATAGCAATGGCGATTAGGATATACAAAACTGGCGGAGATGTAATACAAGCGGGTATACATTTAGCCAGATTTGTCAAGATTGGCGGGAACACTTAGATCAATCCGTTCTTTTACTTTTCGACCTATTACTGGCCCCCTTTTTGAACCTTTCGTCGAAATAGGATACTGCTGTGGGTCCAAAAGCTTCTATTAGTTTGTTCACAGTCTGATTTAAAATCGCTTTTTCAAATTCTTGCTTATTTTTAGATGGATAATAGAGATAGTGAAGACCGCCTCTTCCAGATTCAATTTTTCTGTCGACTATTTTTTTTTCATAAAGACGATCCATCGTGACTGCAATACTTGTTTGGGCAACATTATGCTTTTTTTTGAGCAATTTATGCAGTTCTTTTACTTTGAGCGGGTTTCTCTTCCATAGAATGTTCATGATATCTGATTCAAGAGTACTAAGGATAGTTTCTAGACCTTTTTTCTCTATTCGAATTTTTGTTATATTTGACAAATGACTATCAACATCTTTAAAATATTGTAAAGCTTTACAGTAACGGCTTGACTTAGTTTGTGATGAGTCTTATTTATGTTTTCCTAAAGCTTCCGCTTGTTTCTTTTAAAATAAAAAAAAAGTAAGGGGGGTAAAGCGTTGATTGCTGCTTTACCTTAGAGGTATTATTGTCGTTCTTCTTCGTAGTAGATACAGCGATGCTGCTAATGCTGATACTAAGGCTAGTAGTCCTGCTGCTGGGAATTCAGGTATCGGTATGCCTGACTCCTCAAGATAGAAGTCTTGGCCACTTGATACTCCTCCCCATGTAGAGACTACAGTCCTTGAAGCACTAACATATCCTGGACCCTCTGCAGTTACTGTGTATGTGTCTGGTTGAACGTAGCTGTAGTAGTATCCATCATATGGTCCCCAAGCCTTGATTGATGCTGCTGCTCCTTGAGATGTAACAGTCTGCCATGAACCTGCACGGAAGTCGCCCATATAGTTTCGTGTATAGGCGAAACCTGCTATCCTTGCCATTCTGTCCATTTCAAAGATGACTGTGGTTATACCCTTGCATGTTGGTGTAGCTGTGACTGTGGATAACTGTATGTAACCTATCTGGTTCTCCTCAGTTACCACAATAGTGTAGGTTTTACCCCACATGAGGCCGTATGCTTCAAAGTCACCTGTTGGTCCTCTGCCTAAACAGAAGAGCGTTTTGGGTCCCATGTCGTTGTAACCAGTGCTTTGCCAGTATGCTGTTCCCTGTCGTGATCTAAGGTCAAATCCAGTTAGGCCTGAGTATGGTCGTCCCCAGTTAGGACTGTTCGATACTGTTGTGAATGGTCCGAATCCATGAAGCTGGAAGACCCACGTCTGCACGCCTGCTGGCTGTGCAGGGTTAAGTGCTCCTGGCCATGGATACTGGCTGTATGT
>JAGLGJ010000002.1 GCA_023144075.1 Candidatus Bathyarchaeota archaeon
AAGAACTAATTTATGGCATGATAATGAAATGGATTCATTAAAACCTAACGAGTTAAAACTTATTGATAAAATATGTAATGAAATAAAGACAAATCATTCTATAAAAACGGAAATAAAAAAGAACCTAGAGGAATTATTTGGTGAAAGACTCCAACAAGCTCTCAACATCATTGAAAAAGGAGCAGTAAAACGTTACAAATTCAAACCCAGCGGTCGTATTATTTGGGAAGTGAAAGGTAGGACATCATCGTATCAGATTATGACAAGAACATACTTCTGTAATTGTGATGATTACTATTTTCGAGTTATGAGTTCAAAGAAACAGCTTTGCTATCATATAATTGCTCAGAAACTAGCATTTGCACTTGGAAAATTTGATAATGAAGAACGATCTGATAGAGACTATAGTAAAATAACTTCAAAATGGAGGAAATCAGTAAGGTAATCTACTGTCCACCATATTTTTAAATGAATATTAAACAATTTACGGAGAAAGGGAAGGATGATAATTGGGTATTGAAGAATATTATGAATTACTCCAATTGGGATTAATGTTTTTAGGAATTGTAACAGTAGTGTTGGCTTTTCTTTTTATAGGTTATGAAAAAAGTGAAGGAAAATAATATCGAGAAATTTTTTTTAATTAGACATTATTGTTTCCTTATTTGATAGTTTCTCTTATTTCTTTTTTAAGATCGGGAAACTTTGAAAGGTATTCTATTCTCTCTTTCTGTAGTGATTGGATATAGTGTTCTATCTGCTCGGGGGAATAATACCTCCTGAGATCAAATCTCTTCATGTCTACATTTGGAACTTTGATTGGTATTTGTGTGCCAAAATGTGGATCTTCACTCCACTGAATATTGCCTCGTGCTATACCTCTTATAATTCCTGCCATTTCAGGTATCTCTACTCTAGTTACTTTCCTTCTTGTTACTTTGGTGCCATCTTCGGCTTGTAGAATTATTTCTCCTATTCCACCAGTGTTAAGTTGATAAAGTTGAATTCTATCTTGATGGTTCTTAATGATTTCGTAGAATCTATTTCCTTCTGCTGCTTTATTTCCTACAATGAATGGATTTGTACCTACTTCTCGTACAGATTCCCCAGCTCTACGTGGATCACTTCCTGATGTCTCAATTGATTCACCTAACATAAAAGCTGCTGCAGCTTGTTCTGGTGTAAGTTTTGAAGCTATTGGAACAACCGTGTTTCGACGAGTTATAAAGAGAATTATTAGACCATCTAGTTGATCTGCTGGTGGAAGATTTACTGTGGGGCTTTTGTATTTTCCAAAGTCATCTCTTTGCATTATACCTCTGCCGTTTCCTGTGAGAGTCTGATCTCCGAAATATACGTTTCCAAGATAATCTACCATGACATTCTCAAAAATTGCATCGGGTGTTGTTATTGCATTATATATAAGTGGTTGAATCTCTGGTGTCACACCTTCTGTCTTTAGATAAAATCCCTTTTCTGTTCCGAGAGCTTGGCAGTCTGGTTTTAAGAATACTACATCATCTTGAATGATTTCTATTCCTTCTTCTTCATCTGAGAGGTCATGATTATGACATGTATGAGTAGTTTTACCTGTTGCTGTTAAACCAAAAATAAGGACACCATATCTCTGGATTTTATTGTTGCAATCTTTTGCTTTTATGATCTTAGCACCAGCATGCAGACCAAGCATTCCCTGTTGCTTTGCCATCCACATAGCCATACGTAGAAATCCTTTCTTTGCTTCTCCATAATAGTCAGTTCCAAGAACAAATGTTACACCTATTTCGGGGAAGACAAGTATTTGACGATCTTTCTCTTGCCATTCAGGGATGTAAATTAAATTGAGTCTTGGTTCTGTTGGTTTTTGTTTTGTTGGGAAAAGTGTTTGACTCACCATATATGCGAGGCGAACCATCTCCTTTCTTTGTACTGATACATACAACGTGCAATGAGGAGTAAATGATGGGTTGTCGCCCATACTTCTTTCGACGGCTACCAATGGTACTCTTTCTAAGTATTTGTTGAGATCGTTAATTGTCTGTGGAAGATTTTTGAGTATCTCTCTCTGTCTTGGATTAAGTTCTTCTTGTCTTACTGCGTCACTACCTACATAAACAGTGAGTTTTGCACTTCGATTCTTTACAGTTGACGTAAAATTGTAATTGTTGAAACTTGTTTTTGTGCCATGTTCTTCTGCCATAGATCTTACTTTAGTTTCATCGACGAAATTGACGTTTGAACGTGACCTTAAAGAATCTATAGTTGATTTGACATCATCTAGATTTATTGGAACTGATTCTATTTCGGTAGGTTTAACTGGAATTGCTGGTTGAAGATATTCTCTAGAGAGAATAATTTCTTGTAATCTTTTTTGAACTTCAAATATTGGTTTTGTGGTGTTTATACTGTAACATGTAATAAACTGTAGTATTTCTTGGGAGAAAGCAGTAAATTGTTCCTTGTCTTCTTCACTCATATTTTTAAATAAGTCTATACCTGATGGGGAATCAGCTAATAGAGCTAAAGCTTCTTGATTACTAAGACGTTTATCAATAGTAGGATTATTTTCGTCTGGTTGAAGAAAGAAAATCAATTTTATTCTTGTAGTATCAACGAATTTTTCGTTTCCTCCTATCCACCAAGGATCCAACATGAAATAACCGTCTTCACGTTGACATTTTTGTAATAATTCATAAAGTCGTGGACTAATCTTGGTTAGATCTGTTTTAAGATAGAATTCTCGTTCACAGGCTTGAGTGGAGATCCTGCCTTTTTCTCCACCAAGGTGCTCAACTGAAAATAGATCATTTGAATGTATTCGTGCTCGCTCTAAATCTAGTAAGAGGAAAGCATGAGTTGACTTGCCAGTTCCACTTCTTCCAGCGAGCATTATTCCTTCACCGTTAATATCAATTAGTGCTCCACGGAGAACACCAATACGTTTTTGATCTAACGTTACATCCATAACGATTGTTAGTCCAAGATTGCGAATTGCTTCATAGTTCTCTGGATTGAAAGCTATTCCAGTCTTAGTCTCTGGATGATAGGATATCTCAGACTCGATGTTTGGGGCTTGAGTTATAGCATATATTATTCCGTGTGGTCTGAGATTATTGTCATAGGCTGCTGGGTTCCAATTTTCTTTCCAGAAATTATCTAAAGTACTATTGTTTGTTCGAAGTTGAATTAGTATTCCATTAACGTTTACATTCCAAACATATAATGAATCATAACCAAGATAACGTTCAGCGAGATTAGTGAGTTCTTTTATTTTTCGTAAGTTTATCTCTTTTATCATTGCTTTAGACAATTCATATTTCCCCTAAATTTGCTCACATTATCTTTTTGTTTGATCTATTCGAAATTATTTGCCTAATTTTGCGGCTTAATTAGGCTTTCACATTGATAAATTAGAACTAATAAAGAGTTAGTGTATTTATTGAGTCTCAAATTAGACTCAGCCAATTTTATTCTTTTGATATCATAACTTCAGTAGATTTTATTACAGCTTCAACGATATCTCCAGTTGATAACTTCAAATCATCTACAGCCTCTTTGGTAATGACAGCAGTAACTGTAACAGGTTTGTTAATTTTTATTTTTATTTTTGAGGTAACTGGCCCTTTTTCAATATCTTCTATTACACCCTCAAGTCTATTTCTTGCACTTATTTTCAATCCTATCCACTCCCAACGTTCTTTATCTTTCAATACTTGTGATAGATACTTGTTTGTTCTGTCATACTCATTCAAGATTTCTTTTGCTTGGGTTGTTAATTCTGCGCTACCACCATTTTCCCCTCCAATCTTTGTTTTTAAAATAGTTTGGTTTGTGGCTCTTTCAATTTCTTTTATCTGATTCCATGCAAATCTATATGACATTCCAATTTTTTTAGCGGCAGCAGTTATTGAACCAAATTCATTAATGGCTTTCAGTAAAGATACTCCACCTTCTCCTATCACATCATGGGTTCCTTCGCTTAGCCAAAGCTTGAATTTTGGTGACCTTTTTTTCATTTCTTGTCAACATATTCTGTTGTATAATACTCGTTATGTTTATATATACATCACGGATGTCAAAGTGTTTTGTTATGCATAACGGGTGTGTAAAATGTCGTCACAATCAATGAGAACTAAGCTATTCGTTATTATCATTGTAGTAATAATTATCTTGATTGGATGGGGATCATACACTTATTTTAATACAAAGATGACAACAAAACAACTTCTTATAGTCTCAACGACAACAAGCCTATATGAAACTGGTCTTTTGGATATTCTCAAAGTAGAATTCGAGAAACAACATCCTTCGATTAATGTATCTTTCATCTCACAAGGAACTGGTTTAGCCATACAGACAGCCATGAGGAGAGACGCTGATATGATCCTAGTCCATGATCCTGTACGTGAATTAAAATTTTTACAGGATGGATATGGAGTTAATCGAAAAGTTGTAGCCTATAATTTCTTTGTAATTGCAGGTCCAAGTAGTGATCCAGCTAATGTAAAGGGTTTGTCACCCACAGAAGCGTTCACAAAAATAAAAGAAGCTGGAGAAGCGAATTTTGCCATCTGGGTGTCTAGGGGAGATGATTCTGGGACGCATGCTAAAGAGAAACGAATATGGAAATCGGCTGGGTTCGATACTACTGAATTGAGAACTATGAGTTGGTATTTGGAGGCAGGTACAGGAATGACTGCCACCTTAAGACTTACTGATGAGAAGAACGCATACACGTTAGTGGATCTAGGTAGTTACCTCAATAATTACGCTAATGAGAATATCAAACTTGGAATAATTGTTGATGCTGGTAAAGATATACTTAATGTATATAGTGCCATAGCTAATAATCCTAAAAAAACAGAAGTCTATGGCTCGAATTTTGATGCATCTATGAAATTCATAGAGTTCCTAGTATCAGATGGAGTACAACAAATATTTGCAGATTTTGGGAAAGATAAATTTAGTAAACCACTGTTCAATCCATATATTAAGCTACTAGAGAGAGGTAATAACCAAGAACTAATTGATTGGATTCAAGACCTTGCTTACTATGATGGAATAGAATGTCCACTACACTATCGATATGAGGCTGATGATCTTTACCAAGTTATTCATAAAGAATTGATAATTGCTCCTATAATATTAGATTTTCAAAACTAATCTCTTCATTTTTTAATAGTATAATTTGATTTCAATGTTTGAAACATTTATTGAAGCAATTCATCAAGCAATCATTCTAATTTGGAAAGGCGATCCTGAAGTTTTTTCGATCGCAATAAGATCATTATCTGTTTCTGGATTAGCTACATTACTTTCTTGTTTGTGGGGATTACCTATAGCTCTTGGTTTAGCTTTATCATCATTTCGTGGAAAAAAATTGATTAGAGGTTTTTTCAATGCCATGCTTGGCGTTCCTACTGTTGCACTTGGTCTAATTCTCTATTTACTTCTATCTAAGAGTGGTCCACTAGGAATTTTCCAACTTCTTTATACACCTTTAGGAATATCCATCGGTCAATCTTTACTAATAACTCCAATAGTTGTAAGTTTTGCAGCAAGTGCCATAGAATCAACAGATATTGGAGTAAAAGATCTTGCTAGAACTCTTGGAGCATCCAGATTTCAAACTGATTTAGCTGTTATGCATGAATCTACTTGGGGAATAATTCTAGCAATAGTCGCATCATTCAGTAGAGCATTTGCTGAACTTGGTGTAGCAATTATGATTGGTGGTAACATAAGATATGTGACTAGAGTTCTAACAACGTCTATAGCACTTGAAACCGCTAGAGGGGAAATTGCATTCAGCATCGCTCTAACAATTATTCTCATGATAATAGTCTTTTCGTTGACTTTCATCATTAACTTTCTAAGGAGAACATAAAATTGTCTAGTCATCTTCATCTTGAAAAATTAAATAAAAATTATGAAGACCTTAAAGCTCTTAATAATCTAACATTTGATGCACATCAAGGTCAACTGATATCTTTAGTAGGAGTAAATGGTTCTGGAAAGACTACTCTATTAAGGATCATTGCAGGTTTAGATTTGCCAAATAATGGAAAAATAATTTTCAATGGAAAAGAGTTAAACATAAATGACTTACGAAAAATTGCTACACTTGTTTTTCAAAAGAGTATAATGTTCAATACAACTGTTTTCAAAAATGTCTCTTTTGGTTTGAAAGTAAGAGGCGTTGATAGTAAAAAAATACGTAATAAAGTATTTGATTCTCTATCTTCTGTTTCACTACAAGGATTTGACAGCAAAAAAGCTAGCAATCTTTCTGGAGGGGAACAACAGAGAGTTGCTTTAGTTAGGGCTTTTATTATTGAGCCACAAATTTTACTTTTGGATGAACCAACAGCTAATTTGGATCCATCTAATGCAATCATTATAGAAAATATGATTAAGAAAATATTGGAAAGAAAATCATGTATTATTGTAATGGCCACTCACAATTTACATCAAGCAAGAAGATTGTCTAGTTTCATTGCACACCTTCATTATGGAAGAATTATTGAATTCTCAAAATCAGAAAAATTCTTTGCACAACCAGAAAATAAGATAACACAAAAATTTGTTTCTGGAGAACTTCAATTTTAATATTATTATGAAAAAATAATAAGATAATGATAATTAATTAAAAAAATTAGCTGAAATTCTTCATCTTTATTTTGCCAATTTTCGAATTTGAGCAAGATTTTTAGAATCATCATTCTTATTACCTATTGGAGTTTCTAAAATTATTGGTAACTTACAAAAAATATCTGTGTGAAGTATGGTTCTGAAACCTTTGTTACCAATATATCCTTTGCCAATATGTTCATGTCTATCTATATGAGATGCCAATTTTCCTTTCGAATCATTTGCATGAACAACTTTAAGCCTTTCTAAGTCAATTTCTTCTTTAAGTCTATCAATTGTTTCACCAATAGATGTAGTATTTCTTAGATCATAACCAGCTGCAAATGCGTGACATGTATCAAAACAGATTCCAAGTCTATGATTGTCGGAAATTTGATCAATAATCTCTTGAATTTCTCTAAATGATGAGCCCATACTGTTCCTAGTCCCCGCAGTGTTCTCAAGTAATAGAATCGCTTTTCCATTTGATGAATTGAAAGCTGTTGTTATAGCATTTGTAAGTTTTTTCAATCCAATTCTTCTACCTTTTCCAAGGTGACTCCCTAAATGAATCACAATATATGAGATGTCAAGTCTATTGCACCTATTCAGTTCCTCTATAAGAGACTTCACAGATTTCCGATATACTACCATACTTGGACTGGAAAAATTTGGTAGATAAGGTATATGAGAGAATACTGGCTTCATTCCAGATTCATGTAATTTTTCATTAAATTTTACTATCTCATTTATGGGTAAAGCCCTTGATCTCCAGCTTCTAGGATTACTTGTAAAAATTTGAAATGTATTACATGTTTTTTCCTTTGCCCTATCTACTGCTAAATCAATTCCTTTAGATATTGAAACATGAAGTCCACATTTTATCTGATTTTTAATATACAAAATTTACACCAAATATTCTAAAAAACGAAATAACATCATACAAGATTTTTATTAATTAAAAATAGAAAATAATATTGATTGGCACACTAACTCAAAAGAAAAAAATCAAAGATAGCATGCCAATTGATTAGTCTATTTATGTTAAGAACTTGGAACTGCTATTGCATCAATTTCTATTAAAAGCTCTGGTAAAGGTAGAGTTACTCCAACTGTAACACGACAAGGTGGATCTTCAGGAAAATAAGTCTTGAAAATTTCATTCATCCCAGCGAAATCTTTTACATCTTTTAAATAAACTGTGGTTTTAACTACATCTGCCATTGATGATCCCGCTGCTTCTAAGACTGCTTTGATATTTTCCATTACTTGTGTGGTTTGTTCTTTAATTTCTCCTGGAACTAATTTACCAGTAACATCGAAAGCGACGAACCCCGCCACATAAATGACTCCGCCCGCTTTCACAGCTTGTGAATATATTGGGCGTGTTGAATTTGGGGCTTTTGTTACTGGTGCTTTGTCAGTTCTAATAATTACTTTATCCATGTACTCACCGAAAACTGTGAAGATAAAAAGGATATTTATGTCTTAGCTTATTCGATTTCATATTGTCATAGTACCTTAGATGTGATATCTAAATCATAATTAGTAATTTATCTATTCTAATCTCTTTATTATATGATATCCAAACTGTGTTTTTACAGGTTCTTTAGTAACTACATTCTTTTCTAAACTGAACGCAGCATTCTCAAATTCTTTAACCATTTGTCCCCGAGTGAACCATCCTAAATCGCCACCTCTTTTTTTTGAGGGACATGAAGAATGTTGCTTAGCAAGTTCAGAAAATTTTTCTCCTTTGTTTAGTCCCTCCAAAATATTAATTGCCTGTGAATGTTTCTCTACGAGAATATGTGCACAACGTATTTTATTACTCATCATAATTTTCTCCAATATTTTTCATATGTTTGTAATTAGTTTCGTTTTATAGTTATAGTTGCATTTTTCCAGTCATCAGTATCATGAAGTGAACTGAGGATGCCCAATATAATATTTGACGTTATTCTCTCTACAAAACTATTCATTCCAATATTTTTACCATCTACTTTCAATTCTAATTCCGTATTTATAATGCTCATATTTACTATACCTCTATTGACATTCTGTAAAGACAATCAAAGTATAAGTCGTTCGTTATATTCTTCTAATATATTATAGGGTGAAACACTCTGATGCTAAAAAATCCATTTGATAATATTAATATCAATGAAATCTTAGCTGAATATAATAAATTTAGAAGTCCAGAAGTAACGGCAAAATTTCTTCGTTTTAAGGATGGAAAGTTGGTACTAGAATTTGAGGGAACTTTTTGTAATACATGTGGTTTCCATGATTATTTTGAGGATTTCATATATGAAATGAAGCGGTTAAACAAAATCGAATTGAAAGTAGATGATATCAAGGAAAGTGATTTCCAGAAATTTATAGTGATATATTCAATTAGTGATAGCCCATCTCCATAAATGAAACGCTAGGCGTAGAACATTTGAAATGCAATTTTCAAAGTATTTTCAAACTAATCAAGAAAATGAATCGTAATATGAAAAACAATAATGGTACTGCTCTGAAAAATGAAAGCCAGAAGAATGAGAGAGACCCGTTCAGAATCTTAATAACAACTATTCTCTCACAAAGGACGAGAGATGAAAACACAAGACAGGCATCACAAAAACTTTTTTCAAAATATCATGATATTAAGAGTTTATCCGAAGCAAATGCTAAAAAAGTAGAGAGTTTAATTCAACAATCAGGGTTCTATCGGACAAAAGCACGCTCTATAATATCTGTATCTAAGATTTTAGTTGATTGCTATAATGGAGAAGTACCTAGAGATTTTAATGAATTAATGGCACTGCCTTCTGTGGGTCGCAAAACTGCAAATTGTGTACTGGTCTATGGTTTCCATGTACCAGCTATACCGGTGGATATACATGTTCACAGAATTTCCAATCGTTTAGGAATGGTTAACACAAATAATCCAGAAGACACGGAGTTTAAACTACGACAGCATGTAGAAAGACGGTTTTGGATAGAGTTAAATGAAGAATTTGTTAAATTTGGTCAGAGAATTTGTAAACCAATTAAACCTAGATGTGTAATTTGTGATTTAAAAAAATGTTGCATTTGGTATAAAGACCAAAGAATGAAGTAATTACCTATTAAGAGAAATATTGAATTTTATAGATAATGACTAATCAATCCTGAGTTATCATGTTTATTTGAAGTATTTTCTATTACAGTAAAAGAGGTTAGTTCACTAGATGACATTGATACTTGATCAGATGTTTTCGTCTTTGGTTGTACACCAATAACCCTAATTTTCATACCTGATTTTAAGGAAATTACCTCATCTGCAAGTGTTCTCCAAAAAGATAAATTCGCTCTTGAGTTATCATCATTCAAAATGATATTTGCTACTTTCACGGTTTCACCGTTGCTAAGTTGAATATCATTTAAAAATGATTCTTCAACAATTCCTTCAATAATAACTGGTCTAGATAAATTATTTAGATCATTAATTGATATACGTTCTGGATAACTAGGTGGTTTAATATCAGTTATTTTAGGATTTAATTTTATAATACCTGATTTACTAACACTTATGAATATTTCAGCGGTTTTTTCCTTTATTTGACTATTTTCTACAAGAAGAATATCGTCTTGATTTATCTTATTCATAATATCAGTTTTCTCATCCCAAAGAAAAAGTCGTATCAGACCTGTATTATCTCCTACTAGTAAGGATCCATATTTACTGGTGCTTCCATCGCTTCTGGTAAACTCTCTAATTTTACCGCTATTAATTACTCTTACAATTATCGCTGAATTTGTTCCAGATTTTAAGTCAATGATTCTTGAAAATTTCAATTTGGTAATGGTTTTGGGTGTTTTACTCTTTAGTATAGTTACCGTGCTTCCCTTTCCTAAATGAATTTCTGGTTTCTTAATTGGGTCTTCTCTTATTTGTGCTCTCATAATATGTAGAATATCACCGGGATTTATGCCTCTTAATAATCCGACTTTGTCATTCCATGACACAAGGTTCATTGTTATTGTTCCGTCAGTAATACTGGACCTAAGTACATTACCTTCCTCTTCATCCTGTTTAAAATTGATAATCTCAGGTTTTGAATTAACAGTTGCAATAATATTTACTTCTTTATCGTTTATTTTTACATCATTAAGATTTTTAAAGAAATTTGATATTTTTGGAAATTCATTATCACCAAATTCTGAAGGTAATATTGTAATTTCACATCTATCTCCACAATTTATTTCAGGAGCTCCAGTTAAATCTTCGCGAGTATAGGCATGTGAAAGATGTATTATTTTTCCTAAGATATCTCCTTCAGACGCTAATTGTTCAGCTTTTCCATTCCATAATACACATCTTATTATTCCAGTTCTATCTGCCAATTGTATTCGTAATAATTTACCAATGTTACCATTTGACTTATTAAATTCTTTAATTGGCCATAGAGATATGATCCTTGCAGATAGTGTAATATCATTTAAATTTGTGACAAGATCTGTTACTTTTATTTGATTGAAAGATTTACCATTCACCTTAACGAATAATTCCTGTGCAATAATTCTTGCAGCCCCTTCATCTGAGAGTAAGCCTTGAGCTTCTTTCTTCTTAGAATCTATTCGATCGAATATTTCCTTTTTTGTAAGGTCTTTTCTCTGTGTTATTATTTTTTCTATGATATTTTCAAATTGCATAATGTAGATTCCTTATTATGAATTGTTACTGAAAGGCCTTCCAATAATCTTTTAAAATAATTTTAAGTTGTTCAATTCTGGATTCTATTTCTTTATCTACTATAACTTCTTTTAAAGAAAAAGATTCTGAGATATTAAGTTGATTCATTTCAACCATTGTTGAAATTATACTTGATATAGTTTCAGACAGTGCTGTCAAGTTATATCCTCCTTCAAGAACCATTGCAAGTCTGCTTTTGCAAATTGATTCTGCGACTTGCATGATTCTTTCTGTCATTTTGATGTAATTGTTATTTGTAAACTGTAAATTTGCAATTGGATCTGAGGAATGTGCATCTTGACCTGCAGATACTAAGATTATCTCAGGTTTGAATTCTTTTGCTAAAGGGAAAAACAAATCATCAAATATTATTTCGTAATTGTTACCTGATGTTCCTGCTGGTAAAGGAAGATTGACTGTGTAACCTTTCCCTTCTCCTTTACCAATTTCTTCGATATAACCTGTACCTGGATATAGTGGCATCTGATGTGTAGAAAAATAAAGAACTGTTGGATCTTCATAGAAAATATCTTGGGTACCATTTCCATGATGGACGTCCCAATCCATTATCATGAACCTTTTTAGTCCAAAATGCTTTCGTAAATATTCAACAAGTAATGCTACATTATTGAAATAACAAAAACCACCTCCATAATTTCTTCCAGCATGATGTCCAGGTGGACGAATTAAACCAAAAGAGTTACTTACCTTATTTTCTAGAATCATTTTACCAGCAAGTACTGCTCCACCAGCACTTAATTTTGCAATATCATAGGTTTTAGCTTGTATTGGTGTGTCAATGGATAACATACCTCCACTATTACTCATATTTTGAACTTTCTCAATGTAGTCTTCTGTATGGACTAACATTAGGTCTGACTTGTTTAGTGGATCAGGATATGATATCGAGAGCTTGGGATTGTTTAGAAGACTTGCATCTTTCAAATGTTCTACTACTCTACTTACACGTTCAGGTCTCTCTGGATGGTCAAACCCTAAGTTATGTTTAACATACTCTGGATGGTATACTAGGGCTGTTTTAGTCAGTGAATTGCCCTCCTTGATTAAGATTAACTGTTATTGTAGATGTATATCGTTTGTTGATTTAAAATCAATAATTATTTGTAACTATGAATTTTTTTATATGAATAATTTTAACTAAATTTTTATTAGATTATTAATCCCAAAACAATCTTGTTCTTTGATATTCTCTCTCAGCTTTCAATATTTCTGAAAAGAATTCTGCTTCATTACGTATGGGTTTCCGTAGAATTCTTGATGCAATTACAGGTCCAACACCTCTTGCGGCCATGGTGAGAATTGCCCTCTTTCCAGCTGTTTGAACAAGACTGGCTGATTTCCATGCACGATTCCATCTGATTTTTTCTTCAGTAGATAGTTTCAGATGTTTTTTCTTTTTCTTTATTATTTGTAAAATTTCTTGATCGCCATGATAACCTACAGCTATCAATGTTGAATTACATTTTGGACATCTTATGACATCAGGTAGGGTCTTAACATCTCTAACACTTTCCCAATCAGCATTAAATATACAAATCAACCTGACGCTTGTAGCCATTAAGCGTTCTTTCACAATATCTGCTAGGGGTTGAGATGGTAAAGCGGGTCTGAGAAGGTTATGTGGAACAACTTTATCAACTATTGGTAAGGCAAAAGGTGAGCAACTGGTTCCTTTCTGATCGACCACTTGGATATCTATTTCATCTGTTAGAATTTTCTTAATAATTTTAAGCGTATTTTTAATGTCTATCTTTTCTAAATATATTTCACGTTGGGTTTCTTTGTTTATCGGAGTGGCACTAAATACTTTTACTAGAAGTTTTCCTCTCTTTAGCTTGTAATCAGCTTTTGCTTCTACAGCTCCGAACCTCTTAGCAACATGCCAGTGTCTCCAAGTGAATGTCTCAGTATATTCTATCGCATTTCTTATTATTGTTGGTATTTCTTTTTCTTTTAGATTTTTCAATTCATTAGCGATTTTTTTTGGATCCATTTTAATTGGAGTAATAATCGCTATTCTGTAAGGGTCGGTATGGGTTAGAATATTTACTCCATACTTTGCTTGAAGAAGAGCTGACATTACTAAAGCTAGAGCTTCATTTACTAGATTACCAAAGCATGCGTGGATTATTATGCAATTCTCAAATCGTTCTATTACTATCTGTTCATGAGTAGGTAAAGGATAATCCCTGTTATGTCTTTCAATAGTTTCTTTGACTTTATCTAATTCTTGATTTTCATAGACGGCAATTGATTGTGAATTCACTGAGATTGCCTGCCTTAGTTTGCCCACTTCAACTGCTACATCATATTCTACTGGAATTATTTCTCCCTCCCAACTTGGTATAGCGTTCAGGCTGGAGGCTGCCGCTTCTACTTCTACAGTCATTTTTTCATCATCAACACTAATGACTCGCCAAGTATTCCCGTGCATGATGAATTCTGTTCTCGATTGACATCGTTTTGCAACAAACTCTTGATCTAGAGTTCCTATACGTCTCTTTAAAGAAAAATCGAATACTGTGTACTTCTTTACATCAGGTATTACTGAAAGATTCTCATAATAATATCGGCGTGTGTTAAGATATTTACCAGATAAGCCTTCATCCCTTAACCTAATCATTCTCTGTTGCTGGAGTTGTTTAATAACGTCATAGAAAATTTGAGGTTCAATGTTTCTAAATGGATATGCTCTTCTAACAATATCATATGCTTCTCCAACAGTGATGTTTTTAGTGTCTAATATCAGCCCGACTATTTGGTGAGCTAGAACATCAAGAGCATTTTCGTGTACCTTAACCTTTTCAAGTTGACCTTTCTTTGCATGATCTATCAATACCATGGATTCAAGTATGTCATCAGCCCACGTAGTTATTATACGTCCTTTTGGAATAGATTTTATCTGATGGCCGCTTCTTCCAATCCTCTGAATCAATCTTGTTGCCTGTCTTGGTGACATATAATGAACCACAAGATCAACAGTTCCTACATCTATACCAAGTTCAAGTGATGAGGTACATATCACAGCTTTGATGTCGCCTTTTTGGAATTCCGCTTCGACCTCTTCCCTTATCTCACGGGATAAAGAACCGTGATGGACTTTAACTGAATTTCTACAATGTATTGCATTTATTTGTGAACCAAGAGCTTCTGCATGTTCTCGAGTGTTAGTAAATACAAGAGTAGAACGTGGCTCAGTTACAAGTTCACAAATTCTCCGGACTCTACTTATATTTGCAGAGGAAATTCCTAACTCTTTTGCCTGAACATAATCTTTTTTTTCAATATTGACTTTCTCAATTTTAACATCTAGACTTCTGAGTTCGGAGGACTTTAAAACTTCAGCTTGGTTTCTTGACCCACTTAGAAATTTTGCTATCTTTTCGGCTTCTCCTATAGTGGCTGATAACCCTATTCGTTGGAATTCGTGACCTACAAGTCTACGGAGTCTTTCTATTGCAACTGAAAGTTGCACTCCTCTTTTATTAGTAGCTAGTTCGTGTATCTCATCTACTACTAACCACTTAACATGTTTCAGATGTTCTTTCATTCTTTTACCAGGTAAAATAGCTTGAAGAGTCTCTGGAGTTGTTATCATCATGTCTGGAGGTTTTTTTGCTTGCTTTGTCCTAGCACTAGTTGGTGTGTCACCATGTCTAACCTGTACATCTAACCCAAGTTCCTTTCCGATTTCAATTAATCTTCTCAAGATATCGCGATTTAAAGCTCTAAGAGGTGTTATGTAGAGTATTGAGATTCCATCTACTGAATCTGATTTCTTTGCCGAGAGATATAGATCAAATATTGGAAGAATGGCAGCCAAGGTTTTACCAGTACCTGTTGGAGCTATTAGAAGAACGTTTTTCTTTTGTAATATCGGTTGAATCGCTAGCTTCTGAATCTCACTAGCCTCTGTGATCCCTTGACGGTTGATCTGCAATCTTACTGGTTTTTGTAGTATTCGAAATACTTTAGTCAATAAATAATCCTCAATATGCCAGTATGAAAGTTTGTTACCATTTTAATTTCGTTTTTTTAATTTTTATTTTGTATATATTGTTATTTTCATAATACTCTAATAATTTACAAATTTTAGTATATTATTTTTAAGATAAATTGTAAAATTTACTTTATAATGTAAATATGTTGATTTCTCTGAGTCAATTGAAATTCTAATACTAAAAACTAGCGCACAATTAATACAGGGCATTCTGCGTGATGACTTACACTATTGCTAATGCTCCCAAGCAGAAACCTTTTTGCTCCACTTAAGCCTCGACTTCCTATTACTATCAAGTCGCTGCTTTCTTCTTTAGCAATATTTATTATTGTATCTGCAACCTGTCCTGTCTCAAGTCTAGTGGAGGCTTCCAATCCTAAGGACTCAGCTATTTTTGTTGTGTTTTTCAGGACGTTATGACCTGACTCCTCAAGAGGTCTATAATCGATAATTCCAGCTTCTACTCCTAATATTATTGGAGGTGGAACAACACAAAGCAATGTTATTCTTGAATCGTATTTTTTTGCAATACTACAAGCATAATTTACAGCTTTATCGGAACTTTTTGAGCCGTCAACTGGCACAAGAAGCTTCTTCATCATAATTGCATCAGATTATTTCTTACAAAGTCGTAATGAAAAGCCTTCTTATTCTAAGACCTGATTCGAACTTGAAAAAGTTGTGAGATAGAACTGATGTTTTTAATAATTTTTTTATGTTTACCAGCTTAGCTGGTTTGCTAGCGCGCACTACATGGCTTTTCCTGCATATTTAATTTTTCATTATAACTATCAATAATTGCATTGAACGTGTTATATTTGGAAAGCATAATGTTTTGCATTAAAATATTAATTTAATAAAAATAGTTAAAAGATAACGTTTCTAAATTAGATTCTATAGTCTAGTTTATGATCATATTTCATAGCCACCTCAACATTATTTAGCAATTCTTTATTCAAATTGATTGCGATAATACTAAATAAAAACAACGTAGCGCTAGATTAGCGTGATGAAAATCAGGTTGTAATATTGAATCTTAAGCAGTTTTTAGATGATCATAATGTATGGCATCAATTCGTAACGAAATCTGAGACTATACATACAGCTGATGCTGCACATGCAACAGGAATAGAACTACATAAAGTCACAAAGAATTTGGTTTCAATTACTGATACTGGTGAATATGCCCTTTTGATAGTGCCGGGAGATAGTAAAGTAAATTTAAAAGAGGTTGCTAAAATGCTTGATGTAAAAAAAGTAAGGCTTGTACCTTTTTCAGATGCAGAAAAAATTAGTGGATATCCACCTGGAGGTACCCCCTCAGTAGGACATAAAACACGGATGAGAACTCTCATAGAAAAAAAATTATTGAATTTCGAGACAGTTTATTGTGGTGGAGGATCCAGAGACAAACTCCTAGAAATAAGAGTTCAAGATATTGTCAAATTAAATGATGCTATAATTGCAGAACTTGTCAAATAGATATTAAGGGAATCTCATTCAAAGATCTGTTTAAACTAATGATAAGAAATCTTGATTGCCGGGGTGGCAGAGTGGCAAAACATTATTTGGGTCAATGCGCCGGACTCGAGAACTGCCGTCGCTATATCCGGTTCTCCGTAAGGAGATCGTGGGTTCAAATCCCACCCCCGGCGCCTTTTATCAATTAATTTTACATCAAAGATTTTGTCAAATTAACATTCTTTATGAGAGCATGAGGAGTTAGTGTTGGTGTCTCGACCTCCCACCACTTTATCCAATTTTGTTTGCTTGATAATAAATGGATGTTACGTAACATTCTCGGCATGTTATCACTAATTCTCAATCCTTTAATGGACTGGTCTATTTTGCCTTTCTTTATTTTAAAAAGACCATCTCTGCATACTGTTGAAAAATCTCCTGCTCTATAATCTTGGAATCTAGTATACCAGTTATTAGTGATATATAGTCCGTCGTCTAGCTCAGAAAGTAAATTCTGAAAATCGTCGTGCCCTTTATTGATTATAATATTCCATGGTTGGGGAACGATCCATCCTGCATTTCCTGTAGATGAACTCTTGAACTTTTTTGCTGTTGAGGAATTATGAAGATAACTCCGAAGAATGCCATCTTTGATAATTTCAGTTCTACGAGTTGGAACTCCTTCGTCATCGAAAGCCCTTGAGTTTATACCATCAGTGATTGTACCATCATCAATTAATGTAAGAGAACTTGAAGCCACTCGCTTTCCTAGCATCCCTTTTAGAAATGATAGCCCAGAATCTACGTTGAAAGCAGATGTTGCGCTAATTACTTCATTTATTAGATTTGCAAATACGTTGGGGCCTAAAATAACATTATATTTACCGGGCTTTCCTTCAACAGGGTTGCTTGCCTCTTTTGCAATTTCAGCTGCAGCTTGTCCTGCCTTACTAGGAAAAAAATCTCGCTCTCTCCTAGCGCATTGGTTAGCCTGTCCTGATGCTTCACTATTAGTGAATGCTCTAACTGAAATCTCCAGTGATGATCCTATATCATATCCTGAAGCCCCAGTTGATGTTTCTATTTTAGTATTGATATTATTGAATAGAAGTGTGCCTGCTACTCGCTTTGCCCCTATTGATAAGGCCCCATTAATAGCGTCTTTTGTATATTCAACTAACCTAGAAGTTTGTATTGATTCAGATGTTGGGTTAGATATATAATTGAAAGGCCCCCTAGGAAGTCTTTCATATTCTCTGTTTGGTTTAGTAGATTTTGCGATTTCGAGAAGGGAATGAACGGCCTTTTTAATGCTTCCTTCGGAGAGGTCTGTTATGCTTGCTATAGCTACCCTTTTTTTAAAAACTATCATGAAATTTATCGTGGACAATAGCCAAGCCTTACTTACAGTAATCTCATTATTTGCAAATCTGATCATTTTTACATCTTCTGTGACGCAAGTGGCTGCGACATCTTCTGCCCCACCTTTTTTTCCTTCCTTTACAACTAATGAGGATAACTCATTTTCACTCATGCTAAGCTTCTCCAATCTTTACATTCCTGAGTCTAATATCTGGACCACCAGTCCAAACAGGTACCCCTTGCTGAGGATCGCCCTTACCACATGTCGCGGCGCTGAATGAGATGTCTTTTCCAACTGCATCAATACTCTTGAATAATGAAGGAGTAGTCATCTCGATTACTGGATTTCTAATTAGATATTTAGGTTCACCATTCTTAATGAAGTAAGCTTCAAGCCCGACATATCGTTGATTGTATCTTCGATCGTCAATATTCCATTCCATGAAGCTCTTTATGTATACGCCCTTTGAGATAGCCTTGAAAAGTTCTTGTTGATTATAATCTCCTTTATCCATGTAAGTATTAGACATTCTGATTATTGGTTCTCGGTCGTAAGATATTGCGCGTGCTGCTCCATTGCTCTGGATACCAAGTTCTGCAGATGTTTCTCTATTATGAAGAAATTCGTTTATGATGCCTTCCTTTATTAGTTCACGACGTGAAGCTTGAACACCTTCGTCATCGTAAAGATAATATCCATATGAAGATGGAATTGTTGGATCATCAATTATGTTAACTGTCTTGCTACCAATCCTCTTTCCTAACATTTTCATATTAACAAATGATTCTCCCGCTGCTGCTGCCTCTCTTCCAAGTATGCGGTCAGCCTCGAATGGATGACCACAGGATTCATGGCATACTATTCCAGTAACTTCACTTCCAAGGATCACATCTGTCTTATCTCTTGGTGGTCTCTTTGCTTTAGTAAGTATAGAAGCAAGAACATTGATTTCTTGTGAAACAAATTCTGTTAGGTCCCAAGATAGAATTGCCTCCCATCCACTACTTTCAGCTTTTTTATTAAATCGTTGGGCTGTACCTTTACTCGGTTTGTAAGCAGTCATGAAATACAAGAAAGAAACTCTAGGAACTTTTGATGTAATATATGTTCCTTCACTATTCAGGAATATTTGTTCTCTTAGATTTTCATTTATTGATAATATTCTCGAGGGAAATTTTACATCGCTTTTTATTCTGAATAATTTATCAATATTTTGAAGAAGTTTGATTTTCTTTTCTACATCTATTGACCCAAATTTATGTCTTTGTTTTACTTCCCACTTTGCTCTATTAATCTTTAAATTAGAAAGTTTAATGGGTTTTTTCATGCTGGCTGCAGCGAAACGAGCCATAGAGGCTGCTGATAAAATTGTGTCTTTGATGCCTTCCTGTGTTAGATTATTTGTTGAAGCAAAACCCAGTGAACCATTAATGATTAATCTTATACCTATACCTGCTTCTCTGAGAAATCCTGAAAATTGAGGTTTTCCATTTTTCATGACAGTTGAATTGCCCAAGTCCTTTTGTACTCTAGCCTCAGCATATGTTGAGCCTAGACTCGTAGAATAATTTACTGCAGACTGAGCTAAATCTTCCAACTTTAAACTCTTAAGAGAATGAGGGAAACAAAGATTTAAACAGATATTTCTTGGAAATTGGTGAGAGTTGTTTTGATATGCATATATTAGTTAATTTAAGATGAGTTTATGTAACTAAATTCACTATTTTAGTGAAATTATTTGCAGGAAAATAGATTTTAATTATCCTCAAATGTCCATTGTAAGAATTGAATCGTGTATAACTAATTATGATTGAAAAGAAGAGAATTGTTTTGATATACTCCCTTAAAGAAGCAGTAGAAGAAATAACGCTTGCAGGATATCAACTTGAAGCTGAAGCTTTCGAGCTTCTTAAAATATTACACCATGAAGAACACTTCAAATTAGTTATTGTCGAAACTATAAATCAAGCAAGAAAAAAAGATCTAAAATTGCTAATTATAACTCGTGATATGATTGAGACAACACTTGAGAAATTAACTCAAGAAAAAGAAACTACTGAAATGAAAATACATCCAAGAACAACTATACCTTTTGCTAGGGATATACCAACAGAAATCGAGATTTTGCAAGATGGTAGTGAAGAAACAGACTCTAGTGGGAAGATTGATGACTTCAACAATTATTTTAAAGATAGATTTCAAAAACTTTCGAAAATTATACGTGAAAGATTAGACTTCAATAGTGCAAAGGAAATAAGTTATGCTCTTGAAAAAAAATATGGTGAAAAAGTAAAGATAATAGCTATGGTTACGAGACGACGTGAACGTACAGAACATCTGTTTTTAGATATTGAGGATTTTGAAAATACAGCAACTTTAATGGTAATTCGGGAAAAGAATAAAGAATTATTTGAAATGGCGAGAAGAATTCTTCCAGATCAATTAATTGGAATAGAAGCAATTCATGGTAAAGGAGATCTCTTAATAGCAGAACAGATAGTTTTACCTGATGTTCCTGAAAGAAAACAAAAAAAAGCTAAGGATCCTATTAACGCAGTTTTACTCTCAGATATCCACATTGGAAGCACAACATTTTGCACAGATGCTTTTGAGAAATTAATTTTGTGGCTGAACGGTAAGGTTGGAAATAAAAAACAAATAGAGGCTGCTTCTAGAACTAAATATGTTTTGATAGCAGGAGATCTTGTTGATGGAGTAGGAGTATTTCCACGTCAAGAGAAGGAACTATCTATTCCTGACATTTACCAACAATACAAATTACTAGCACAATATATAGAACAGATACCAGATTACATGGAAGTAGTTATTATTCCTGGAAATCATGATGCTGTGAGACAAGCTCTTCCACAACCGATAATACCAAAGGATTTCGCAGAACCAATTTATGAAGCTCGAAATATTAGAACTCTAGGAAATCCATCTGAAATCAGCATACATGGAATACATATTCTGATGTATCATGGTAGAAGCTTGGATGATATTATCGCAAGGGTTCCAAATCTAAGTATGAAGACTCCAGATAAGGCCATGGAGTACCTACTTAAATCAAGACATTTAGCTCCTGAATATGGAGCTAGAACATCACTAGCACCTGAAAGAAGGGATAGACTTGTGATTACAAATGTACCAGATGTTTTTCAAGCTGGTCATATTCATGTTGCCCAAAATTCTGTTTATAAAAGTACTATCATAGTAAATTGTGGTGCATGGCAAAGTCAGACTGAATTCCAGAAGAGAATGGGTTTAGACCCAACACCAGGAATTATGCCTATTCTTAATCTTCAAACAATGGAAGTTAATATGATGAATTTCATGTATAATGAAGCACTATCTTGACAAGTTAGCTCTTCTGATTGAATGTGGTACGTAATGAAATAATGGTTTGAGTAAACCATCTTCTGATAATGCATCAAGGATAGCTTGTTGTGAGAATCCTAGGTGAACTTTCTTAGTTCTTCCATATCTACCAAAATTCACAAGTCTTGCGTTTAGTATTCCCATCATGTCAAGTTCACTTATTAGCCCACTAACTCTTCTTTGTGTTAATGAATCAATATTAACTTCTTTACATAATTCTTGATAGATAGTGTATATATCTCCAGTTACTGCTTCATTTTTGGAGTGATTTTCGAAAAGAAATACGCTGATTAAAACAATTTTTAAATGAAGTGGCAGTGATGTTAAGACCTCAGTTACTCGGTCATGTTCAACTTTGTTTTGTGCCGCTCTTATGTGTGATTCTGTGACTTCTGTGTCACCTTTTCTTTCTGCTAATTCTCCTGCTACTCGAATAAGGTCTAGTGCACGTCTAGCATCACCATGTTCACCTGCAGCAATGGCGGCGCAAAGGCGAATTGCAGATTCTTTCAGGGACCCTTTGATAAAAGCTATACGAGCACGTGTTTGTATAATATCGTAAAGTTCGTCTGCAAGATATGGTTTGAATATAA
>JAGLGJ010000020.1 GCA_023144075.1 Candidatus Bathyarchaeota archaeon
TGTGTGTGTGTGTGTGTGTGTGCCATAGCTGGTGAGAGCATCCAAATTCGTAATATTTTTTTGTTGATAACTAGATTCATAAGTAGATTAACTCAAGTTCTAACAGAAATGACTTATCTCGATTATTTTTACTAGTAAAATAATATGGGCTAAAATTGTGTAAAGTGTGCAGTTTCTATTCTTCTACTGTGATTGCTTGTGTCGGACATTGTGCATCACAAGCATGACAGAGGATACAAGCATCCTCATTAACGACCATGGCTTTCTCATTCTGCATTTCAAAAACGCTAACTGGGCAAACGCTTACACATATTCCGTCCCCATTACACTTGTCTTTATCGACTGTTACTTTTGGCATAATCCCATCTCTCTAGTTTTGGTTTGAATTGAAAATATAATGTCCTATATATTTCTTTAATCAAAAGAGAAGAATTCGTTAAATAGATTGAATAGAGTCTTAGGTGCCGGCTTCCCAACTTTTCAGATACTTTATCTGCTCTTCCGTTAAAGTATCGATTTGTATTCCCATACTTTCGAGAGCCATTTGGGCTACTTTCTTATCGATCTCTTCAGGGACTCGATGGACTTTCTTATCTAAGTTATGACCTTCCTTTGCAATGTATTCTGCGCAAAGTGCTTGATTGGCAAATGACATCATCATTACTTCACAAGGGTGACCTTCAGCAGCGCCTAGATTTACCAATCTTCCCTCTGCTAAAAGGTATAATTTATTTCCGTTTTTCAGAATATATTCTTCAACATTTGGTCTAACCAACTCTTTCGATGTAGATATGGATTCCAATTCATTTACCTTGACTTCGATATTGAAATGACCAGAATTTGCTAAAATTGCACCATCTTTCATTAATTGCATTTCTTTTTTTGTAATCACCCCGACGTTACCTGTTGCGGTAACAAATATGTCTCCAATCTTTGCTGCTTCTTGCATGGGCATAACTCTGAATCCATCCATAATCGCCTCGAGAGCTCGAATTGGATCGATCTCGGAGATAATTACATTTGCACCCATACCCCGTGCTCTGGTAGCTATTCCTCTTCCGCACCAGCCGTAACCGCCCACTACGAAGACTTTTCCTGCTATGAGAAGGCTTGTTGCTCTTAGAATCCCGTCTACTGTGCTTTGACCTGTTCCATATCTGTTATCGAAAAGATATTTTGTGTAAGCATCGTTGACAGCTATTATTGGGTATCTTAATTTTTTAGATGTTGCCATTGCTCTGAGTCTGATTACTCCGCTGGTAGTCTCTTCTGTTCCTCCAATTACGTTTTCTATAAGTTTCTTCTCTTCAGTATGTAACAGGCTAACTAGATCTGCTCCATCATCTAAGGTAATGTATGAGGCATGTTGAGCTACTTGTTTTAAACACCAATAATATTCTTCATTGGTTTGTCCGCGCCAAGCATATACGTGAACTCCAACTTTGGATAAAGAAGCAGCCACATCGTCTTGTGTTGAAAGAGGATTTGACCCACATAAAGCAACTTCTGCCCCTCCAGCGGTTAAAGTATTGATTAACACTGCTGTTTCTTTAGTAACGTGTAAGCATGCACCTATTTTCAAATCTGCCAACGGTTTACTTTTCTCAAAATCTTTTCTAATATCAGTTAAAACAGGCATATGTGCTTCTGCCCATTTGATGGACTTCAAGCCGGAATCATGAAGTCCTTCATCTCTAATTTTGTATTCCATAATTATCGTGCCAGCCTCAATTAATTTGGTTCTTTTTCAATATACGACTCTAAATTATCAGAATTAAACTCTTTATCATTGATTACATTTAGGATAAAGTTGAAGATCTTTCTTCTCTTGAATGTTTCAAGATCTGGGTAGTAAAGTGGGTGTGCAATTACTGTTCCTCTGAAAGCATAAAATGGGGGCATGTATCGTAAGATGTCCTTATCTCTTGTTTTGTTAATGTATTCGTCTAAAAAAATCCTGAAAAGTTTTTCGAAATGAGGTGTCAATTTTCCATGTTTCCATATGCTGAAAAAAAGATAATTAATGCTCATTCCAGCGACATCGTCAGCTGGTTCTCCAAATTTCTCTCTGGACATATCTAATGCAAGAATGGAATTGTCACTTTTAAATCTCAAATTTCCAAAAGGATGAACGTCTCCATGGATTCTTGAACATCGCTCAGAAGAGTATTTGATTCTATTTCTCCAGCGGACAGTCTCGATCTCTATTCTTTCCAGCTCTTCAATTGATGTAAAATCTAAGTTATTCGCAGGTGGATATGTATCTATAACTCCCATTAACATCTCACCGTGCCCAATCAAATCTCGAATGTGCCTAGAATATAAGTTTGGATTTTGATTCTTTTGCGAATGTAGTTTCGCCAAATATTCAGCTATGACTCTAGCACGGAGTATATCATTATCTGATAAACTCTGTTTCTCAGCGATTTTGAAAAGATCTTTTGAGTAAGGAGAACTTTCTGATTCAGGAATTTCATCGACAAAATGTAAAAATTCTATAGATTCTCCAATAGATTTGATTGTCCCATCTGACATTAATGCTGCAACATCAAAAGATTCTGAACAAGTTCCAACAGGAGCGCTTCTCAGTAAACTATGTTGAAGCAGTAGTACAGAAGAATGGTCAGATAAATAATCGTGGCCCCATCCAGTGTCGCCACGGACAACTCTCATAACAATTCTTTTTATCTGATTGCTAATTGAAAGTATGATTAGAAAACCTGCGTTATGAAATCCTTCTCCAATTTTTTCTATCGAAATTAATTTTGTAGGTGCACCAAAAAGTGTTCCTAGATAATCCTCGATTTCCATAGACTCTAGCTGAAAAGATTTTGAGCCAACCAAGATTTCATTTTTCAAAGGTTATTTGCTCCCTTCTTACTCTCCGTGTTACCATTAAGAAGATGATATAATGTGTTTGAAAGGGCTTCGATTTGAATATCAAGTGTTTCTCTTATTAGGCGCTTTAGGAACAACTTAGTACGGGGTTTTTTAGTGAGGGTGAACGGGTGGGCGATCTGGATTACTGGATTGCCTGGAAGTGGGAAATCCATTGTGGCTCGTACCTTAAAGCAGAGATTTTCAAAAGAAGGTATACGATCTCAAATAATCTCTTCTGATCAACTTCGAAGGATTCTAACCCCAGATCCAGTGTATTCAGAAGATGAGAGGGATATGGTCTATCAGACCCTAACTTACATTGTAGAGGTTCTTATCCGGAATGGTGTAAATGTAATAATAGATGCCACTGGAAACAAAAGAAAATATAGGGACGATTGCAGAGCTAAAATTAAGCGTTTTTTTGAGGTTTATCTAAGATGTCCTCTAGAAACCTGCATTGAAAGAGAGAGTTCAAGAGAAGAAACCCATATGGCTCCTAAAGACATTTACGCGAAAGCTCAGACAAATGAGCACAGTACTGTTCCAGGACTGGGAGGTCCATATGAGGCTCCAAAAACACCTGAAGTGCTGGTTGACTCTAATATATTGTCTCCAGAGGAGATATCCAAAATAATAGTCGAATATGTGCAAAAACCACGATTATAGGCTGAAATATCTGTATTTGATGATAAAAAACTAATATTTCCAAATAGAATGGTTAATATGATGCGTATTATTTGAAGTGCCATTCTTGAGTGCACGTCATTTACTCTATCTTCGAAACATTTTGAACTTGTGAAATAACACTAATCGTACGGACAGAATTCTCTGGAGAAATCAACTTAGAGTATTTAATTCCTACGTTTCCACTGCAGATGAAAAGATGTAGATTTGTGTCGATTTGCAATCAAAGATTAACTATCTATGTTCAAATATCATCATGAAATTATGTTTTTTTACAATTTTCTTATACAAATTTTCAAACATCTCAATGAAGTATGTGTTTCTTACAAGTTGATTTGTTAAAGACACAAATTTTGGTGCGAAAAATTGGCACGTGATATAATAAAAAATTGGGACAGCAGCAGTAGAGAGTCAGTAGTCTCATTCTCACGTATATCTGGTCATGTTCGTTCTCCTTCCCCTATTAAAGAAAGGATCAATAAATCGATAATGCGCTTGAAAGTTCAAGAGGGAAAGATTGAGAACTCACTGATGAAATTGCAAAGACACGACAAAAATCTGTTCAACAAGTGTGTTACCGCAAGAATTGGCAAAGATAGCGCTAGAGCAGCTATGTACGCTAGTGAGTGTGCAGAAATTAGAAAAATGGCTAAGACGACACTGGGTTGCCAGTTAGCGCTTGAAAAAGCTGTGATAAGACTAGAGAATATCTTGATTCATGGAGAGAGTCTAAATGCTATGGGTCCAGTCGCTGAAGTAGTCAAAGCGATCAAATCACAGATTGGCGGAATTATGCCTGATATATCATATGAACTTGGACAAGTAATGGAAAATCTAAATGAAACCGCAATGGAAATGGGTGAGGTTACAAGTCAGCCATTAGATGAAGTCACGCCAACAGCTGAGGCGCAAAAAATACTTACTGAGGCAAGTGCAGTCGCAGACCAAAGGATGGATGAAAAATTCCCTGATTTGCCAACCAGTGTTGCGAGTCCAGTAAGAGCCACATACGAAGAACCAGGTTCGAGTCAATAATACAATAATTACTGATTGGTGTTTGAGCATGAGTCTTACTATGGATGATCTCTCAACAAAAATTGGGGAAATAGTCAAGGATTCTTCAGGAAAAGAACTTGGAAAACTGTTAGGTGTTACTTCGGATGTCAAAGGTCATGTAAGCAGTGTGACTGTTGAATTAGTACATGGCGACTTCGTTAATATACCCAGTAATCGTTTAACAATGAAGAATAATTCTCCTATGGTTCTCCAGGATTGGATCGTTGAGGCAGAAGAGATCTCTCGCGAACTAGATTTGTTAAGACGAAGAGATCGCGCTTTGATCGAATTACGAGCTAGTGGTGATATTGACGAGTTAACATACGACAGACTCAAAGATCAATACGGCCAAGCAAAAGATGAACTTTTGAAAAGAAGCGAAACTGTTATCGATAAACTTGCAGAACGAATT
This sequence comes from Candidatus Bathyarchaeota archaeon, assembly GCA_023144075.1. Taxonomy (GTDB): domain Archaea; phylum Thermoproteota; class Bathyarchaeia; order 40CM-2-53-6; family RBG-13-38-9; genus RBG-13-38-9. The sequence continues at coordinate 5,033 of JAGLGJ010000020.1, forward strand.
AAACAATTGGACGATCAGATTAAAACAGTTCAATCATTGATAGCCAACAACAAGATGCAGTATACCTCTGGAGAAATAAATGAGAATGTTTACTGTAACGCAAATGAATCTATCCAAGGGGCATTAAAACGATTTAACTTTGAGAGAGATGAACTTCTCGGAAAAATAAATGTGTTAATTTCTTCAAGAGATAGTGCAGAGGTGCCTGTACAGCAGCCATATGAAGAGAAAGAACTTCCCACTATAGAACATGTTTCAAGAGATAGTGCAGAGGTGCCTGTACAGCAGCCATATGAAGAGAAAGAACTTCCCACTATAAAACATGTTGAATCGACACCTGTGGCTCCACAGAAAGTTGATGTCAAACCAACGGAAGTAAATGAAAACTCAAATGGACTAGCTAAAATTCAGAATCCAAGAGATATAGTAGTTGTACGAATGGAGCCCTGATAGAGGTCAGATGTTCCCTTGCCCAAATGGAAAGGTTGGGGTTCAAAAATTCAGCCTTCCATGAATGAAATTATTCCTGAAATCCGTTATAAATTAAGTAATCAGAAGGAAAAGTTAGAGGACGTAGCGGAGAGACTATACCAGCGTGATAAAGAAATACTGCAAAGATGTGTCGGCGCTCAACTGTGTAGCGACGATGATCGTTCTAAAATTTTTGCTAATGAATGTGCCGAAATAAGAAAAATGTATACTACTGTAAAGGCCGCTCAAATTTCATTAGAAAAAGTAATCATAAGATTCGATTCAATATCTCTATTCGAAGATGCGTTTGTTCAAATCAGGCCAGTAATGGAAATAGTTAGGAGTATGAGAGGGGATATTGAGGGATTAGCGCCAGAAGTAGCTAAAGAGCTAGATGGAATAAATTCAGTTCTTGAAGATATTCATTCTGGAACCGGACAAGTTTCTCCGATTAATTTTGAATTAGATCTTGCAGGTGAAGAGGCTACACGAGTGCTGGAAGAATCGAAGTTAGTTGCACACCAAAAGGCAAGTGAGCGATTTCCTGAACTCCCAATAGAATCCAAGGGGTTAGAGCAGGCAGATTTAACAGAAATTCTCAAAGATTCTGAAACTGTTTTGCATGAGAAAGGTAATGAGGAATTTATACACTCCAAGTCTGAATCGTTAGTTCTGGAAGAAGTATTATCTTACATCAAGTCAAAAGAAGGCCGATTATCAGTGAAAGATTGTGCGGACTCTCTTTCAATCCATACGAACGATGTCCTTACAGCAATTGACAGTCTGAAAGAACAAGGAAAGCTTGTCATTGAGAGAGAGGCAGAATAGTTTGATTTGTAAATTTTAGGTGAAATGCTTTGTCTGCAATAGAAGAATTAGAACAAATTGCCGTAAAATATGCAACCGAAGCTATCAGGCTTGATAAACAAGGATCCAGAGGACTTGCAATAGTAAAGTATCAAAAATCTATCGAGATTTTATTCAAGTTATGTTCTCTTTATCCAAATTCCTCTCAAAATCATGTGTATATGGAACATGTTGAATCATACAGAAAACGAATCAAAGAACTCCAAAATAAAGTAAATCATCAAGAACCTGTAGAGAGCGCACAATCTGGTAGTGAAGCAAAATTTGAGCAACTTGTTCTAACCGAAAAACCTGATGTCCGATGGGACGATATTGCGAACTTGATTGAAGCAAAAAGAGCAATTGAGGAGGCCATAATTTTTCCGGCGAGGAGATCTGACCTCTTTCCTTTGGGATGGCATAGAGGTATACTCTTCTTTGGGCCGCCTGGATGTGGTAAGACTCTATTAGCAGCTGCAATTGCGACAGAGATCAATGCTTCCTTCTTTTGTGTTGATGCACAATCAATAATGTCAAAATGGCTTGGGGAATCTGAAAAAAACGTAGCCCAACTATTTGAAGAGGCGAGACAAATGAGCTCACAAGGAAAGCCAGCGATAATATTTATCGACGAAATAGATTCGCTAGTTGGAATCCGTTCTCAGGAAGTTGGTGGTGAAGTAAGAACTAGAAATCAGTTTCTAAAAGAAATGGATGGTGTAGTAGACAAGAAAAAAAGCCTTCAAATATATGTAATTGGAGCAACAAACAAACCCTGGGCTTTAGACGATCCATTTAGAAGAAGATTCCAAAAGAGAATATTCGTACCCTTACCCGAGGTAGATGCAAGGCTTGAAATGTTTAGAATTTTTTCGAGAAAACTTGGGAAATCTCTAGCTATTTCGGAAGATGTGGACTTCAACTCTCTTTCAAATATCACTCAAGGCTATTCTGGTAGCGATATCTTGAATAATTTCCAAGGCGCTCAAGCATTAGTGGTCAGAGAATTTTTCGAGAACGGGAATCCTGATGATACACAGGCTAAACCTAGACCAATAACAATGAAAGATTTCAAAGATGTTCTTCGTGTTAGACGGCCCAGTGTAGATCAAAGCTTGATAGTTGACTATCTAAAATGGTCTGAACAATATCAGGCTGCATGAGGAGAAAAGGTGACAATGAAAACAATCAATTCAAAAGACCTGAGAATCCTTGCGGAGTTAGTTCATAATTCAAAAGCAACACTAACAAACCTAGGCGATAAACTAGGATTACATCCAAATGTGGTCGCATATAGAATAAATAAACTTGAGAATCTTGGAATAATACGCGACTATACGGTAAACCTTGATCTTGAGAAACTTGGTCTATCTGAACAAGTTTACTTAGGAGCAAGTTTTCCCGCCAATTCTAAACGTGACACAGTCATAAGACAAATTTCTGATCTTCCACAAACAATTACCGCGGTAAGTTCTTTTGGATCTCCAGAAGTCATCTTTCATCTTATTGGTAAAAATAAAGAAGATATTGACAGAGTCATAACAAAACTTCGAGAATACAATGTCAAGATAGATTATGCAGCATCAGTAATCAAGACATATCAAAATGGAAGTATCGGCGGCTTTCTGAAGAATATGGCTGACGGAATAGAACCGGATGTTGGAGGTGAAACACAGGATGGCTAGTTATGCACTATTATTGAAACTATTTAGCAAGCCAGAATATCGTACATTTCTATCTGTAGTAATGATTTCTGTTCTTACGATAATCCTGTGGTTCGTAATAGCGAATGAAATCGGACATTACGTAAGATCCATCATGATGGTGACGATATTTGTAGCCATCTCAGCGCTAGTGCTTAACGAAATTGTTGCTAGTTTCGCTAATAGAAAACGAGACATCGCGATATTAATTGCTGTGGGAATATGGAAGCACCTAATTGGAGGAATACTGCTGTTAAAAACAATCGTGTATACTTCAATCGGCTGGACACTCGGAATGATTATGGCATATCTCCTGGGGTGGCTAGGAGGTATTTCTAACAGCATTGCACTCCAACAAATTGCACTATTTTCAGTAGTACTAGTTTTAGGACCGGCTATGGTGGCTGGAATCTCTTGTTTGCTTCATACATCTCGATTTAATGTTCCAGAGGTTCTCAGACAATGATTAATGATTGTACAAAAATTACAGTTTCCGTGAGAGACCTTCACAAACATTTCGAAAGTGGTCATTCTGAGACCCGTCTATTCAATGGATTAAATTTCGATATTAATGAAGGAGATTTCGTGGCCATCACGGGATCGTCTGGAACAGGAAAAACGACTTTGATGAATCTTATTGCTGGTTTGGATAAACCGACGAAGGGCACAATAAGAGTGTTGGGTAAAGAACTTTCTTTACTTAGTGATCGGGAGTTAACTGCACTGAGAGCGGAGTCAATTGGTATTCTCTTCCAAACTTTCGGATTACTGACTGATTTGAATGTTAAAGAAAACATCAAGGTTACCCAGATGATCTCTGGAAAAAATAATTTGAACGGAGAAAGATATTCAGATGAACTCCTAGAATTCTTTGGTCTTAACAATAAAGCTGATTTCAGTCCTTCCAGTCTGAGTGTTGGAGAAGCAAAAAAAGCTGGAATAGCAAGAGCTCTTTCGACTGGACCTCAGGTACTTCTTTTGGATGAGCCAACAGGTAACCTCGATCCCCAATCGGTTAATGTTCTTTTACCAATTCTGCGAGGATTAAGGCACATCTATGGAAAAACAATCATTATGACTACCAATACGCCTCGTGCTGCTAAAATAGCAAATCGTGAGATCCACATTGAAAAACCAAAAATAATTCCAATTATGTGATGTGATACGAATGTTCAAATATAGACCATCTTGGAGTGAAAGAATTAAGGAAGCAATACGCCCAACTCCAATGAAGCGCAGACTCAATAATGCCATTCATAGGATATCCGTTCAGATGCGGCGAATGGATTCTCAAACTAACCGTCTACAATCTCGAGAAAAAAATCTATACACAAAATGTGTTGGAGCAATACAAGCTAAAGATAGCATGAAGGCATCAATGTATGCTGATGAATGTGCTGAAATTAGAAAAATGGTTCTTAACACATTAAAGAGCCAAATGGCGCTTGAACGAGTCAGCCTAAAACTCACAAGAGTCAGAGATTTTGGTGAATTAGCGTATAATATGACTTCTGTAGGAGCCATAATGAAACAGATCAAAGATGGCATTCAGAATATAATGCCTGAAATATCTATGGAACTTACAAATGTGAACGAGACACTACACTCTATTTCCCTTGAAATCGGTGAAGTCACTGAACAGACAATAGATTATGATGTCCCAACAGAAGAATCAGAAAAAATTATGAAAGAAGCTGCATTATTGGCTGAACAGAAGATGCAAGAAAGATTCCCAGACATGCCTAAGATTCCTTCTCCAGAACCCGATTCGTCTGTACACGACTAGGTGAATAAGATGATGACTGAACTTTCTGAGCCGGAATTGAAAGGTTTTCTTGGTAAACAAATATTTGATATGTACGGTCGAAGATTAGGAACTATCATAGGTATGACGCTAAATGATTTTGGTGAGATGCAATCCTTAGAACTTGAGAAGGGAAATAATGAATTACAAAGACTGTCAGTTGATCAAATTTCGATGGATAGAGATAAAATAATAGCTATTTCAAAATGGAAGATACAAATAGAATCACTACTAAAAGAGATGGATTCGGCACAACGAAGATTGGCCGCATTAAGTGAACTTCTTAAACGCAAAGAGATCCCGAAAAATCTCTATGATGAATTAACGCAAAAATATGAAGACGCAATAAAGAATCTTAAATCAAAGAAGAGCGCGGCCATAGAAATAATTCAAAGTAGGGAAAAGGAATTAGATAGGCAGATAGAAGATTTGACAAAAATTTTAATTGAATTAAAAGCTGGAAAATGGTCAGAAGAATTCTCTAGTAAAGTCTATGAAGTGGCTTCAAATTCGATAGAGCCAAATCTCGAATATGTTGCCAAAGAAAAGAGAGACTTAGTAGATCATATTGCCGAATTAACAAAGTTGTTTTGAAAGTTTTATCTCTAGACTAGATTTTCAATTTTCCCATATTCTCCATCATATCCAGGTGAGATTTTGATCTGATTATTTCTGACTTTGATGATTGCATTGGCCAATAAAGGATGAGTTGCTTTCTTCAACTGTTCCTTCGTAGCATCTAATAGTACGATGTACTCATTCCCAAATTTTTCTATTAAGAGATTGTATAGCCGCCAAATACTGGGATGGATAAGCTGTTTTATCCCAATAACTGCTGAAATGATCTCGGAAAGTGGTAGAAGATAAATAAAATCTTGAACTTTTTGAGGTCGATAGCCAGTGGGTCGATAAGCAAGCTCTTCGATTCTCTGTTCTACACTCAAAGTCATGGGATGTTGGCATTCCGGACAAATGTTTTCTGAAAGGATGGCTTGTTTAGGGGACATCGAAATGTGGCATTTTCTGTGTCCAGTCCAGTGGTATTTGCCATATGATGGATTAGTTTCTATGGTGAATCTGAATTTCTGAAGGTCTTTCTTTTTGAGAGTCAATTATCTCTTTGTATGTTACATTTCGCAAATCAAACACGTTTGCTTCCCTTCCAAGTCTCCATGGATAGGCTGAGTGACTATCCGAGTTTGAAAGTAAAGTAAAACGATCTAGTGCTTTTATTCTCCAATTCATTATAGGATCTGAAGAAAGCCCTGTTTCGAGAGCAAATATTTTATCGGATTTGTCGCCGTAACATTCTTCAACCATATCAAATCCAGATTTTGAACCAAAAATGCCATACCAAGGGGTCCAAACATGGGCTGGAAAGATCATATTATCGTTTGATGTCTCCATGATCTCTTCAATTAACTCGGCTCCGGATATCTTTAGAATTGGTCTG
>JAGLGJ010000200.1 GCA_023144075.1 Candidatus Bathyarchaeota archaeon
GCAGCCCTCGAGAGAATTGCTGGAAGAGACATTAGCTATGAACATGAGACGAGATGGCATGATGGAAATGGGCATTCTCACGTAAGAGCATCACTCTTAGGTCCTAGTCTAACAGTTCCTTTCAACGACAGTAAATTGATTCTTGGAACTTGGCAGCAGATAGTATTCGTTGAGCTTGATGTTCGATCAAGAGCAAGAAATCTAGTAGTTCAAATAATCGGTGAATAATAGTGTGCGAAAATAACTACAAATAAAATTATGCAGGCAATCTATGGAATATCATGATCCTAGTTCTATAATAAAAAAAGGAGATTGGTGTGTGGCTTCTATTGAGGTTTGCCACACCCTGGGCAAAATGTCGCCTCATCGGGTATCTCTGCTCCGCATGATATGCAGAACTTCTTTCCTGATGGTGCTCCAGTAGGAGCTGTTGGAACAGTAATTGCAGCTGGAGACTCAGAACTAGCATATATCAATGCTGCGGAACGTGCTGCAAAAACACCGAATATCGGTGATATTACTAGTGATATGAGCCAACCGATACCAGGTATCGCGCCTATTGCAGCTACTATGCCTGTAAAAATGAAGATCACAATTAGCCATACAATATAGCTTCCCCAACCGATCTTACCAACAATACCTAGTATTTCACCGACAGCGAAGGCTTTACCGAAATTATCAGTTTTTATCATATGAACTATTGCTATTGCTAATATAATCGCTACAAGGAATGCAAATATTATGCCTATTCCAAAAAACACTGCACCTAAGCCTGCTGGGATCATCCAGAAGAACGAACTTTCGAATCCAGGTACTTGACCAGGCATCATAAAGCCCGCAAATAGAGACATACCTCCAAGAATGATTAGAGCCATAGGTATTATCATGTATATCAGGGATGCAATAGCAATTTTCAGTCCATCGATCCACATATTACCATAATTTTCAAGCTTTGGAGGAGAGTCTACACTCGGTGTTTCCCTAATTACTCTCGCAATGTAACCTGCTACTATCAGATTTACTATGGGTATGATGTCGAGTATGATCAGTATCACCAATCTGCCAAAGTCGGAGAATAGTTTCTTAGCGTATTCTATTGATTGGTTTATGTTCTTTCCAAGATCCAATAGTGTCACCACTTTGCTATTCTTCAGGTTAGTGTTATAACATTTCCCATAAGGGAGATCAAGAACGGTAAATTATTTTCCTGTTATGAATTATCGACGGCCTAGGGCGACGATCAGTACACCGATCAATGCAATAATTATTCCTACAATAGTCCAGCCCATCCATGCTGACTGTAGAAACTCGTTCAAGTATAATGCGAAGGATCCAAAAATGAAAATTATACCTAACATGGCCATGATAAATCCGGCCATCATAAGCATAATCTTTCTAGTTATTCTATTCATGAGATCCGTTAGGAAATTCTGCATCCTTACCTCTACATTACTCATAACTCCGCTGAGTGCGCGTGCAGATATCATTTCAATTATGCTATCAAGGAATCCTTTCTGACTTTCTCTAGATTCTTCTTTAGACATTTTCAGCGCCTTGAAATTGATGTCCCAATTAGTAGTCCTATTACAACTCCTGCTATGAATATGGTGCCAGCAGATTCAAGAGGTTTCTTCTTAATAGTCTCTTGAAGTTCTTTCCTTGTTTTCTCAGTATAGTCCTTGACCTCACTAATTGTCTTGTGTAGATCTTCAATGGTTTCCTTAGTCTTCTCTTCCATATCGAGTCAACCTCGATCAGAGACTTTTGTCTTGTAAATATAAATGTCTTACAGTCTATCTCTGTAGATCATTTGCTTGATCTTGGTGCTAATGCTAACCCAAGCCCAAATCCGACTACAAAGGCTAGAGCTAACGACAGAAATGGAGAATAGGTGATCTCTTTCCTCAATGATTCAATTCTGTCGTGAATGGAACCGTGATGAAGTTCAAAAAGTTTCTCAATCTGATCTTCTGAATAAGACTTGCCTTTTGTATCAATTGTCTTAGCCATTCTTATCACTTTTTGAGTAAATATATGAACT
>JAGLGJ010000201.1 GCA_023144075.1 Candidatus Bathyarchaeota archaeon
TGTCGGATGTGGAAACCACTTTCTTGAATATTGGTCTATCAACAAATACAAAATCTGGAGGCATGATGGAGACTCTCACACCGAAAAGTCCAGGTTTTAATTGACAGTGGGCAATTGAAGTCTTAATCTGCTTTTGTACTTGGTCTCCGACCTTCAGCAAATAGCCGTGTCTATAAGTTTCAGACCTTGATCGTTGCGTAGTCAATTTGCCACTTATCGTTACCTCAACACCTATGGCACCAGCATCCGCAATTCTTCCCATTGCCCAGTATGCTGCCCTTCTAAAATGAACACCACGCTCTAAAGCCATAGCAATCTGGGTAGACATTATCTTTGCGTCTAATTCAGGCAGTTCAATAGATGCGATAGAGATCTGTGGATTTTCTAATCCAAATTTCTCTTCCAGAGTCTTGGTTAGATCTCTAACGCTTTGACCTCTTCTTCCAATTACAATTCCCGGTTTAGCTGCATATATAACAACTCTAGCGCCCATCGGAGTTTTAGAAATTTCTACTTTGCTATAGCCAGCTTTTCTTAATTCCCAACTCAGAAATTCATCTATAGCACTCTTCTTGGACAAATCTTTGACAAAATATTTGTAAACCGACATAAATTATCATCACGTAGTGCATTCACTGGATTGTACAATGTTCCATCCAATCCAAATGGTAATTCCTGTATTCAACCTACTTCTTCACCAGAAATATTATTGATCATGCGATAAATTTATTTCACATCAACCTATGTCGGTCTAGCAACATATCTTCAACTCATATTTAAACTTCCATAGAATAGCCCATAATATCGGATAGGATTGAAAGTGGCGTTGAGTAAAATAGTTGTTTTCCGCATTTGGATAAGTTATTTGATAATTACTTTTTCTGCTGATAGCGAGCGTTTTATGTCTATAGGGGCAGATTTTAGACTTTACATCAAGCAGATTCAAGCCATTATGATATTGACTAAATTACAATTTTTCTGTTTCATAACCAATAAGTTCAACATGGGTTAGGGTGTTAAAATATGCTGAGGCTCTCCCAAAAGCTCTTGGAATATATTTTCTAATTTTCATTCCTCTATGTGAGGCAGCATGCATTATTTTCAATTTCTCGGGGTCAAGTCCCCTGTATTCAGCATTGGCCTCAAGTCCCTCGAGTAGTTTACGAATACTATTGGCGGCTTTGACAGGATATCGTCCTGCACCGAAACCTTGATGCGGTCTATGAGGTACTTCCTTTTTGTAATGCCTGTAGGGTATCGATGTTTTTTTCTCTTCAACTTCTTCTAATAGTTGTTTTGCCTTTGATAACTTCATGCCTCGGATGGCGTTACATATCTCAGTTGCAGCCTTTGGTGAAATTCTTAGCTCTCGACCTGCACATTTCACAGTCCTTTCTGGATCAAGACCCCCTACTGAATACCTCCATGTTGGCAAAGCTGTTCACAGACTCTCGAAGGTAAAAGATACCCGGCTAAAAAGTCTTCCGCAGATCTAGAAAAACATAAGTGTGATTGAATACCGCAATAGAATTTTGGAGAGTACTTTGAGAGACTCCAGGATTGACCGCAAAAAGGCAGAATCAGAGCTTCGTGGGACAACCTTGAGGGTATACTGGGAACTATTTAGGAAGAACCGTCCCTTGGGTGTACGCGAAGTGCAAAGATCTCTGAAGCTTTCAAGTCCAAGCACATCACTGTATCATTTGGAAAAAATTAGGGAGTTGCAGAAAAGAATCATCATGGGCAGTATTCAATATCTTCTGAAATCAAAGTCGGTAATCTTCGTCAATTTGTGCGCTTTGGGAGACTAATATTACCGAGATATCTTTTTTATGCAGCTTTCTTTTGGTCAGCTTTGTTTTTTTATCTTATTGAATCTTCGATAGCTAATGTTCAGACTAATCTAACAGCTGTAGTGTTTGTAATTTGCGCAATAGCGATAACAACATATGAAGCTTCAAGGACATGGAGGGAAAGACTGTTCTAATTGGAGAGCTATCTGTCAAAATACTATAGAATTGTGCAGACATACTT
>JAGLGJ010000202.1 GCA_023144075.1 Candidatus Bathyarchaeota archaeon
CACATTCGAATCAGGAACTAAAAATCCAGTAAAAGCATTAACACAATTTACACCTCTTATGGTACCATTAGTAATGAGATCTATAATTCGAGCCGAGTTTCTTGCTGCAGCCATGGTCTGCCGAGGTTTTGAATATGATCCACAACACAGAACTTACCTAAAAGAAATCAAACTCAGAAGAAATGATAAGATAGCCTTAATCTTATGCTTTTCAGGTCTAGGATTCGCGATATATGCAACTATTATGGGTTGGCCTAGGTGGGAGGTTTTCTCCTTACCCCTTATTAAATCGTTGTTTGGAATTGCATAGGTTAATCAAATTGTTGAAAAAAATATCATGATTAACGTTATGGTGATTGAAAATGAGACCTGTACTAGAATTTTTCAGTAGTGATGAAATCTACGAAATACATCAGACATCACTTGAGATTTTAGAACGTGTAGGAATGAAATTTGAGAGTCCTGAAGCTCAACAGATTCTTAAAAATGCTGGAGTTGAAGTTGATTTAAAAGGCGTAGCGAGATTCCATTCGGATCTTGTTGAAGAATATATCAAGATGGCCCCAAGATCTGTTGTCTTGAGAGGAAGAGATCCAAAGAAAGATGTCTACCTTAGAAATGATCGGGTTGCTTTTGCAGCAGGTACTGGAATGTATGTCATCGATGGGAACAAAGCTAGAAAAGCAACTTACCAAGATTGTTGTAACTGGGCTAAATTAACAGATGCAGTGAAGAATGTTGATTTCACTTGTGAGATTCATTCAACAGATATGCCCTCAGAATTAACTGATCGATATAATTTCAAAGCTATGGCTATGAACACAACCAAACCTTTCGTTGGAAGCGCACTATCAAGAGACGGAGTACTTGACGAGATAGAAATGGCAGCAGCTATCGTTGGTGGAAAAGAGGAACTTAGAAAGAGACCAATCTGGTGGGCTGGTTACGCGGCGATAAGTCCTCTAATCTGGAGTGAAAATGCGTGTACCGTCTTTAAAGAAACTGCTCCATATAATATTCCTGCTTTTGTTGAAGGAGAATCTGTTGTAGGTGGTACATCAGCAGTAACTGTAGCTTCCACTCTTGCCCAGACAAACGCAGAAGCTCTAAGTGGCATAGTATACAATCAAATAATCAAGAAAGGCCGACCCTGCATACTTAATCTAGGTTTTACTCATCCAATGGATATGAAGACTTGTCTAGCCTTACATGGTAATGTCGTATCTGGAATTGTAGCGGCTGGTGGCAATCAACTGGCAAGATTCTATGGTTTACCTTCAGCTGCATGGATGGCTACAGACTCTAAAGTCTCAGATGCTCAGTGTGGATATGAGAAAGCGTTAACAGGAATAATTCCTGCACTAGCTCGATCGAGCCTTATCTTTGGTATGGGACAGGCAGAATTCACCTTTGCTGTAGACTTTGAGAAACTAATCATTGATGAAGAGATAGTGAATCAGATGAAAAGAGTAATAGATGGAATAGAAGTCACAGAAGAAACACTTTGTCTAGAAGCAATAGAAAGAGTAGGGATAGGAGGAAACTTTCTAACACCTAAAGCACGTGACACTTTCAAGTTTATTCAAAAAGAGACTACAGAACTCACTATCGGGGATAGAAACACTAGGGAGAAATGGTTAGAGGCTGGTGGCAAGGACATAGGCGAAAAAGCCAGAGAAAAAGTAAACGAGATTCTTACAACTCATGAGCCTGAACCTTTAGACAAAGATATTATCAAAAAGATGGATGAAATTATAGAAAATGCAAAAAAGAAAGTTGAAGCAAAAAAGTAGAGAAATCTGAGATGAAACAATAATGCCAGTTAACTTAGAAGAACTATCAAAATTAGTAATTGATGGCGATACAGACGCCATAAAATCAGCAGTCAAGAATGCGATTAATGATGGTGCAGATCCTCTAGAGATCGTTGATAAAGGCTTAGCCAAAGGAATCCGAACTGTAGGTGAAAAATACGGTAAAGGAGAGATTTTCCTAACAGAGCTCCTTATGGG
>JAGLGJ010000203.1 GCA_023144075.1 Candidatus Bathyarchaeota archaeon
AAATCTCTACACTATTTGAATTAGACAATTGGTTGAATGTAAATGAAGCTTTTATCTCAAAATATCTCATTCAAGAGTGCTTGACCGGCACGTCTGTTAGTGTTTCTGTGATGGCAGTTCCCGGTGAATCCTTGGCATTAACAGTAAATGAACAACTCTTAGGTATGAATGATGTTGGTCAAAGAGACCCTTTTGGTTATTGTGGTAATATAGTTCCCTTTTCAGCACCAAGAGATATTCTTGACAAATGTGAACGTACTGCCGAGGAAGTGATAACATATTTCGGTTTAAAAGGCTCAAACGGAGTCGATTTAGTGATATCTGAAGGTGTCCCACACGTAATCGAGGTTAATCCAAGATTTCAAGGAACACTAGAATGCACAGAAAAAGCTCTTGGGATCAATTTAGTAGAAACTCATGTAAAAGCTTGCACTGAAGACATACTTCCAGATCAGGGAGATTTAAAACAATCAAGTTCGAGGTATATGCGGCTTATTCTATTTGCACAGCAACGAACAGTTGTGCCTGACCTGATTCTGCGAAAAGAATGTAGAGATATTCCTCATCCAAGGACTAGACTAGAGATGGGAGACCCTTTATGTTCCATAATACTGGAGGGTCTTGATAGAAACAATCTTCTAATGAGAGGGAAACAAATAGCAGCAAACATCTACGAATCGCTTTCCATTTTAGATTGAACCGAGAGATATTTCGGTTGGTTTTTTCAACAGGAGGTTTACAAATGCAACAGGTATTTTATTACGTGCTATTATGTATTGGTCAAAAATGAATTCTAATATTAGTGGTAAAATTGTGTAGCTTTCAATTAATAAAAAGTCAGATGACGAAATCAAAAAGAATTAGTTTGATCGCGACATTCGCGGCAGTGGCTGCGATTTTGGATTCGATTCCAGGTATTCCTCAATTTGAGTCTGGTGTATGGTATAGCTGGATTTTTTTAGTGGTTCCTTTGTTTGGTTTTATTCTCGGTCCTGTGGATGGATTTCTCTCTATTCTTATAGGTGTCTTAGTTGGACATTCTATTTATTTTAGAGGCATCCATGAATTTCTATTCACTCTTGGTGCTCCTATTGGAGCCATGATCGTGGGTATGCTTTTTCGACAAAGAAAGAGTATTCCAATAATCTTCTTTACGGTTTTATTAGCATCCTATTTTCTTACCCCAATTTCATGGCAGTTACCTTTGTGGGGTATGTGGGACGTTTATTTGGCATTCATAGTCCTTCTGGTAGTCACTGTAATAAATTTCAATAAGAATAGGCTGTTGATAAGCACATTTGTAGGCCTTGAAGCAGATATTTTATTCAGGATCTTTCTTTTGATCCCTCTTCAGACTTATCGCCTATTCTATGGGTTTACACCGGAAGCAATGAAGATCATATGGGTAGCAGGCGCCTTCGTAACACCCATCCAGGTTGGCATATCAATTATTTTTACAATGATCATTTATCCACCAGTCCAAAAAGTAATTAAACACACCCGAAATAGTGGAGTATCCTCCTCTAATGCTGATTCTATGTAGATATGGAATTGCCACGAAACCTATGTAATGATATCTTACAAATATCGAGACAACTTGAAGAGCAATAATCAATTCAAATAATTTAGTCTATGACGCTCATTATTTCATCAACAATAAGTTCCGCTCGATTGATTGAATGATCGATTCCTGAATGTTCATCAAACAACCACTCATGTTTAGGATCATTTACTCTTGCTATGACTTGAGGCACCTGAAACTCATTCTTTGCCAACATGCCTATTGATAGATTTTTCTCATCAATTCCTGTTAGGAGTATTAGCAAGTCTGCTTTATCTAATCCAGCTTTACGTAAAATTTCGAGTTTAGAACCATCCCCATGAATAATTGATATCTCTGGTATCTTATGTTTTAATTCTTCAAGTGCCGTAGGATTGTTATCGATGATTACAATCTTATGTTCGT
>JAGLGJ010000204.1 GCA_023144075.1 Candidatus Bathyarchaeota archaeon
ATGATTGGGGTCTCTGGTTCCGCCAGTCTGATGGCTACTGGTCCATCAAAGTATGCAGCGGCTTTTGATGCTTTTTTCGCTTCCACAGCATCTGAAGGCGAAAGTAACACTAGATTAGGTAATGCTCGTAGTGCAGGTATTTCTTCAATTACTTGATGTGAAGCTCCCATGAAATTCCAGAATATGCCAGTATTGCATAGAATAATATTGACATTATATTTGTCGAAAGCTATTTGTCTAATTTGGTTATATGCTCGACCAATAGCAAATATGCTGTGGCAATGCGTGAAAGGGATCTTGCCTCCTTCTGCAAGTCCTGCAGCTACAGTCATTAGGTTAGCTTCAGCGATTCCCATGTTAATTAATCTGTCAGGATATTTTTTCCTGTAATATGTTCCTGCTTGTCCTTGTGCAAAGTCTGCATACAAGATTAGAACATTCGGATTTTCATCAGCTAATTCTACTAGTGCTTCATTATGTCCAGAATACATAGTTTTAGATTCATTGAAAGATTCTCTGAGAAATTCTGACATATTATGATCCCATCAATGAAATATTATGCCAAGGCGTTCATTGCTTCGTTATACATCTCATTGGTCAAAGGTGAGAAGTGTACTTTATTTTCAAAACTTGGAACGCCTTTTCCCTTTACAGTATTGGCTATGATTATACTAGGTTTGTCTGTTATTCTCTTAGCTGCTTCAAGTCCATCTAGAATCTGACCAAGATCATGCCCGTCGACTTCTAGAACGTTCCATCGAAAGCTTTTCCATTTTTCGGATAGAGGTTCTATCTCTATTATGCTATCTACAGCACCAGTGGACTGGTATCTGTTTCTGTCTATGATGGTGGTGATGTTGCTAAGTTTGTGATGTCCTGCTGAAAGAGCGGCTTCCCATATTTGTCCGCCATCACATTCGCCATCTCCAATTATACAATAGACCCTATTTCGTGGAACGGTAATATCGTCTGAGGTTTTTCGACTGAAAAGTTTGGCGGCAATAGCTTCTCCCACGGCAAATGATAGTCCTGTACCTAGAGAGCCTCCTGAGTAATCAACTCCCGGTACTGTTCTTTGGCTGTGAGCTTGCAACATTCCACCAAATTTTCCATATGTGGAGAAATATTTTTTTGGAAAATATCCTGCTTCACCTAATGCTGCATAATGCATCTCACAACAATGAGCTTTAGATAAAATTAGGCGATCTCTTTCTGGCCAGTCTGGGTTTTTAGGATCGATCCGCATATGATGGAAAAGAAGCGCTGTGAATATTTCAGCTTCTGAAAAAGATCCTCCGATCCAACCTTTTCCAGCATATCGAATAATTTCAATAGTGTGTTTTCGAAGGAGTTTAGCTTTTCCTTCCAATTTTATTATTAGCTCAGGGTCATGACTCACCTTTATCACTTCGGTAAAACGCGTTTCAAAATTTGTACGGTTTATTATTAACTGTCTATTGGCAGTTTAATCTGTATTCCTCCTGCGATTTTATCGGGTTCCTTCTCAACCTTGCTTTCCCTAATTTCTGCTAGAAACAGTTCAAGAGTCGTATAAACTATGGCTCTATCTAAATGTCCTCCAAGAATACTTCCGTCATGTGCTCCAAGAGTAATATGAATATGGGAAATTAATTTGTCACCCGCGGGTAGGATATTTCCTTCCAAAGTCAATACTTCGAAAGGCCCGGTTTCCTTTAATACTGTTATTTTGTCTTTGTCAAAAGGAAGTCCAGAATTTTTCTTAACACCGAAAAAAGTTGCTTCAAAAACGCTGCCGATTGCTGATAAAATTACCGCTTTTTTTAAGCCATTTTGGTTCATTACTTCTTCTATCTTTTCTCGTATCTCATCTTGAGGTTTCAATCTAACAATTAATACATTGCTCAGATCAATTGAGTCGAAATATTTTAGACCCATTTTTGGAATACCCTCTCTAGATTGGTATATTCTGG
>JAGLGJ010000205.1 GCA_023144075.1 Candidatus Bathyarchaeota archaeon
CTGGAAGTTACAAGGCGCTTGGCAATTTCATGAGAAACGTTGTGATGATCAGTTGTATGCATTTCATGGATCCATACAATTTTGATCTGCAAAGATTAGAAAAATGTGTCATCCACTACGCACTTCCTGACGGAACAATAAGACCCTTCTGTTCATTCAACACATTACATAGACAAAAAGTTGAGAAACAATACTCTATCCCTTATAAAACATAGAAGAAGACATCTTGAACAATATATAAAAAATGATTGACTAAATTTCTCTTCTCCATGAAAAAAGTTGGAAAGACATCTATTTGATCAGAGTTGAAACAGACCCCCAAGCCGGTTTACAAGCAAGTTTGAGAGGAGACATTCTAATAGTAATAGATGTTTTAAGGTTCAGCTCCTCTATCGTTACCGGTCTAGCTACTGGGGCCAAGCAATTCATTCCTGTAGCTACTTTAAAAAAAGCTCGAAACATGCATAAAAAAAATAGAAACTATTTGCTTGCAGGAGAAAGAAAAGGCTTAAAACCGAAAGATTTCCATTTTGGAAATTCACCGATCGAATATAAAAAATCAAATCTCAAAGGAAAATCAATAGTTATCTCAACAACAAACGGTACCAAAACCATAGAGTATTGCAAGAAGTCAAAATTGCTACTCATAGCCTCATTTCTTAATGCACATGCATTATCAACTTACATTGCAGATTATTTACCAAGAGAAGATAATGTATCAATTATTTTAGCAAGTAATAGTCATACAATTTTTCTTGAAGATTTCATTTGTGCTGGACTGTTAGTTTCAAACATCATCCATTTGACATCGAAACAAGACCTCAATGATGATGCTATTCTGGCCAAACTTGCTTGGAGCAGTGCAAAAGATGATCTAGAAAAAACCATTCGCCAAGGTCATCACGCATCTTATCTTGAGAGTATTGGATTTATAGAAGATGTGAAATTTTGCATCAATAGAGATATTTATGATCTAATTCCCTTCATTCAAGACAATAAAATATCTAAGATAAATCGTGGTTAGAGAAAGCATTTGTTCGATTCAATCAAATTATCTTGAGTTATTATTGGCAACTCTGCCTAATGCCTTCAAATCATTTCATAATCTTGTTTAACTCTGAGTCATCATCGTTGCCGTCTTGATCTCTTACGTTTTTGAAGATAAGTCTTGCTGGCAACCGTGTCATATTCGAATCCAGATTCTCTTGTATCAGATAACCTCTCAGATATTACACCGAGAGAAACTTTTTGTTGATCTATTGAAATTTTTAGATTCGGGGAGAGGTAAGTATTCTTAATAGACCCAAAACATTCTGGATATTTAGAATTATAAAATGATTCCCATCTCAGGTAATCTTCAAAATTAAGATGAGCCTCAAACAGCAGCATATTGTAGCGTCCTTCACTGATCCGATAAGCGAGACTCACATGAGGATCTGAAGATATATCTTTCAGGAATTCCTCAGAGAGTCTCCTTATTTCAACAAGTGAGAACACTAAGATGAAGCTGGGAGGTACAAAGAATGATGGAAATCTACAAAGAGGTTTCCATATTATCTCAGCATCGCACATTTTCTGAATTCTATCATTTACGGTCCTTCGATGGACACCGAGATCCTTGGCCAAAATATTTTCATTTACAGATATCCCCTCACCATTTGTCAGACGACTAAGTATGCTCAAGGATAAATCGTCAAGCGGAAAACCGTTTAGCTTTGTGACTTTTTTTTCTTGATAGTTCTGTTTTATAAGTTCAGTTGGCGCATTCGGTTCATATTTCTCCATCAGCATGTTAGATAAGTAGATGGCTGTTGAGGGAATTCTTTGAGACCTGCCCGGTATCTTTCCATCCTTTACAATAGTTTCCCTCCATGTGTGATATGTTTGTAAATTTTCATGAAGTTCGAAAAGCATCATGTTGTATTCTCCCTCCCTGATTCGAAATGC
>JAGLGJ010000206.1 GCA_023144075.1 Candidatus Bathyarchaeota archaeon
TGACATAACTATGACCTCAATAAGATGTTATATATGATAATTTTCAGTCAGACAATTTCTTGGAAAATATTCAACACGCACTTTTCTTTCTTTTAACAACATTTAACTTTAGGTTATATTTTGGATAGCCGTATACTTGAGGCGTAATGGAATTGAGCAAGAAATTCAAATGTATACTTTGTACATATGTTTACGATCCAGATGTTGGAGATACAGATGGGGGAATAAAAGCAGGAACACCTTTCGAAGAACTACCAGATGATTGGGTCTGCCCTCTATGTGGAGCTCCAAAAGACCAGTTCGAGTCTCAGGATTGAAAATTTGAATAACGTTCTAGGTTTTAACCACTATACCTATATGCGTATTTTCCAACTCACTTTCACAAATTATCATGAAACTAGGAATTCACTCTAAGGATGTGGGGTAAATGTTTGAAGTTAGATGGCATGGTAGAGCAGGTCAAGGCGTAATTACTGTGAGTCGACTTTTAGGTTTGGCTGCAATGATAGAAGGTAAACACATACAGGCTTTTCCAGAGTTTGGACCAGAGAGATTGGGGGCACCAATGTCAGGTTTCACTAGGATTTCTGAGAAACCTATAGAGGTTCATAGCAAGATCTACGAACCAGATCTTGTTGTTGTCTTAGATGAAACATTATTACCAATTATCAATGTGAGTGAGGGTTTAAAATCTGACGGCAGCTTGATCGTGAACTCGACTGAGTCTCCTAAAAAGATCATAAATAGGTTAGGACTTAAGGGCCCTTCAAGTTACTGTGTTGATGCTACGGGAATCTCTCATAAGATTCTAGAAAGCTCTCGAGGATTCAATACTGTAATGTTAGGTGCGCTTACTGAATCAACTAAAATCATCTCAATGACATCTGCGCAAGAAGCAGTAAGATCAAGATTTTCTGGACAATTACTGGAAAAGAATCTCAAGTTATTGGAGGCAGGTAGCAAGGAGGTTATAGTCGAATGAATCAGAAAAAACCTCTGAGTGAAAGAATGAAACTCAGTTGGAGAGAAATGCCGTTTGCAGGCATAATGTTCGAACCAGGCTCATCAGTTGAATATAAGACTGGAGACTGGAGAATTGAGAAGAAACCCCAGATAGATGGGGAAAAATGCATAAGATGTTATATTTGTTGGATTTTCTGTCCGGATGTATCAATAAAAAGAGTACCCAAACCGTATAAAAAACACACTGAAAGTGTTGAAGTAGATTACTACCATTGCAAAGGTTGTGGCATATGTGCAGCAGAGTGTCCTGTGGATGCAATAGAAATGATTGAGGAATCGAAAGATGTTCCGTAAAAAAGTAGAATCATCAATTGAAGGAATAGTTCCATATTCTGGTGAAGGAAGCACCATAACGATCGAAGGAGGAGCTGTCTGCACTCAGTTAGGATGTGCATACACTGGCGACGAAGCAGTTGCATATGCAGCAAAACAGAGCAATGTAGATGTTGTCGCAGCCTACCCAATCACGCCTCAAACAATAATTGTGGAGAGATTCAGTGAATATGTTGCTGATGGTGAAGTATCCACAAAGTATCTACCAGTAGAATCAGAACACTCCGCGATGTCAGCTTGTGTAGGTGCAAGTCTTGGTGGAGCAAGAGTATTCACATCAACTGCAAGTCAAGGTCTCGCTTTGATGCATGAGGTCTTGTACTTGGCTTCAGGACTTAGATGCCCTATCGTAATGGCTGTTGTCAACAGAGCTCTATCAGCACCAATAAACATACACGGTGACCATAGTGATATGATGGGCTCAAGGGACTGTGGTTGGATCCAATTATATGCTGAGAATGCCCAGGAAGCTTACGATCTAACCATTCAAAGCTTTAAAATAGCAGAAGACAAGAACGTCCAACTCCCAAT
>JAGLGJ010000207.1 GCA_023144075.1 Candidatus Bathyarchaeota archaeon
AAGATCGGTTGTCGATCCTTTGATGACGATTGTATCGCCAACTTTCAATGGAGCTGTTAAGTCGATGACTGAGACCTCTATCTTTGAGTAAAAGTGGGCAATTGTTCCAATCTCAGATAAATTCTCCATTTATTCACCCTTAACTAGATCTACACTTACATTTCTAAGACTTTCTGCGTTTAATATTATGAGTATATGGAATTATGTAGAGGCCATTGGATTTTGAGATCATACGCCACTTTTTTATCAAACTTGTTTGGAATGTGGACATGCTTTCAATTCAAATGTGCCATGTACGAAATAATGGGTTGACCACGATGTCAGAGTTAAGACAGAATGAAATTCAAGTTCTATCAACCATTAAAGAGTTCGGCCGTAAAGTGAATATGACTGAAATAATTGATACAACGGGTTTAACAGATACGGCCGTAATGCGTGCTGCCCTAGCTCTCTCCGAAAGAGGTCTCGTCGAAATTTATGAAACAAGAAATGACCTCATTAGACTAAACCAAGAGGGCATGTCTTACGCTCAACTTGGCCTCCCAGAATCACGCCTTGTAAACGCAGTCTTATCATTGGGGGGCGAGGCAAGTATTGATGATGCAATATCAAAATCTCATTTGTCAGATAATATTATCCCAATTGTTCTAGGTTGGATAAATAAGAAGAGACTTGCTTCGATCCAGAAGCGTAAAGGAATTTTATATCTTCAGGCGACCAGTAAAGTTGAAGCAGATGAAGATGAACAGACTCTTCGCTTAATATGTGATAAGGGTGAAGTTAGATCTGAAGATCTAGATCCTAGTTTAAAAAAAACGTTATCTCGTCTTAAGAATAGAAATCTTCTTGAGACCTATCAGAAGATCGACCGCGAAGTAGAACTCACATCTAAAGGCTTTCAGATTGATGCATCTGAAAATCAATCTAAAGCCATCACAGCATTGACTTCCCAATTGATAACTAGCGGTGGGTGGAAGAACATAACTTTAAGAGAATACGACATCTCCGCATCGCCACCTAGTATCTATCCTGGAAAAAAGAATGCGTATTTTGAATTCATGGAAGAAGCAAGAAGAATCCTTCTGGCTATGGGATTTACAGAAAGTGAAGGTCCTCTCGTTGAATTAGAATTCTGGAATTTCGATGTCCTTTACCAAGCTCAAGATCATCCGGCAAGAGAGATACATGATAGTTACCATATTGAACATCCAAAATCTGGAATTCTGGATGTTCGAGATCTTGTTAAGAGAGTAAAAGAAACTCATGAAAATGGATGGAAAACTGGTTCTACGGGATGGGGATATCAATGGAGCAAAAAAATCGCTGAGAGACTTATGTTAAGAACACAAACAACAGCTGTTTCGATGAGATATCTTGCCTCGCATAAAGTTCCTCCTATAAAGATGTTCTGTCTTTCAAAAGTTTTCAGACCCGATGTTCTTGATGCAAAACACTCTATGGAATTCACGCAACTTGAAGGAATAGTGGGGGACAAAGGAATTAATCTGCGTCACCTACTTGGTTTTCTTAAAACATTTGCTTCTAGACTAGGTCTCGGAGAAATCAAGTTCAAGCCTGGATATTTTCCATTTACCGAACCTAGTGTTGAATCCTTTGTTAAGCATCCGAAACTGGGATGGGTAGAATTTGTGGGCGCTGGTATGTTTCGCCCTGAAGTTTTAAAACCACTCGGCATAGATTTTCCGGTGATCGCATGGGGAATGGGCTTTGACAGGTTAGCGATGGTAGCGCTCGGAATAGACGATATTAGAGATATTCATTCAAGAAAATTGGACTGGCTTCGAGAAAAAACATTAATGTGGTGATATTTTGCCGACTCTAAATGTGGGGTATAATGATCTATGTGGAC
>JAGLGJ010000208.1 GCA_023144075.1 Candidatus Bathyarchaeota archaeon
TACAAGATCTTGTGAAAAGCATCACAGATTATGACGAAGAAGCAGCATCTGCAGCCGCAGAGAATGCTGTAGAAGAAGGTGTTGACTCAATTGAGGCTATCGAACATGGAGTAGCTGTTGGACTGAAAAAGATCGGCGAAGAATATGAACGAGGAGAAACTTTTCTACCAGAACTAATGATGGGGGCAAACGCCGCTCAAAAGGCGCTAAAAGTATTGCTGGAGCATATGCCTCAAGGATCAGATTACCGAGGGCAAGGCAGGATAGTAATCGGTACAGTCGAAGGAGACATACACGACATCGGAAAAAACATTGTAGCCGCAATGCTCCGGGCGAACGGTTTCGACATAGTCGACCTAGGCGTAGATGTTTCAATACAAAGATTTGTTGATAGTGTCAAGAAGTTCAAGCCGGATGTTCTCGGCATGTCAGCTTTATTGACCAACACTATGCCAAAACAACAGGAAGTTATTCAAGCTCTAAAACGCGAGAACGTAAGAGACTCAGTGCGGGTGATTCTTGGAGGCGTACCAGTAACCGAAGAATGGGTGAAAAAAATAGGCGCAGACGACCTAGGTAAAGACGCTATAGATACAGTTCAAAAACTGAAAAAATAATGAAATAAATGAAATTTAGAGGCCCACGCTTATGGTGGTTTGAAAGGCACTCAGAGTTGAAAGAGAAGCATTGAAAATATATCATAAATTAATTGCGCTAATCTTGGTGTCTCTTTGCATTTCAATTTCTCTTTTTTTCACAACTCTTGCCCAAACAAGTTCTTACTCAAACCTTCCACCAATGCCTCCTACAAAACGCATTCCCTTCACTTGGAATATCACAGATTGTTGGACATGTCATTACATACCAGCACCTATGGCTCCCGAGACCTTCGAAATGACTTATCTGCCCAAATTGATATATCAACAACCATATCCACATGGTCAAGATTTTCCCATTGTAGCTGAGACTGGTTTATGGCGATTAACTTCTGAATATGGAAACAATACTGAAGCAGTATGGAGTCCAGACGGAAGTAAGATTGCTTATACTTCTGACCGTTTCGGAAACTGGACTCTCCATGTTATGGATGTTGATAGTCGAAAAGAGATTCAGTTAACCTCACCAGACTCTATCAGTGGATGGCTTGACTGGAGTCCAGATGGTGAAAAGATAGCGTTCTGGTCTTACAGAAATAATGAATCACAAATTTTCATGATAAAAGCTGATGGAACAGATGAACAAAAACTGACTTCCAGTCCCCTGTTGAAGTCTGAACCTTTATGGAGTCCAGACGGCAAAATGATGCTTTTCGGGCAGGTGGATGAGTACTGGCAGATATGGGTCATGGATCTGGAGACTGGTAAACAGTGGCAGGTTTCTATTGGAGAATATAATCACTGGGCTCCATATTGGATGCCGGACGGTAAAGAGATCCTCTATTACTCCTCTGATGGACTTATACTCAAGACCGTTGACATCAAAGGCGAATATAGCAGAGATCTAACATTTGCTTCTGTAGATAGTCTACCTGCAGATCTTCGTCCTAGAATAAGTCCTGACCGTACAAAGATACTCTTCAACTCGCTTCGATCACCCAACTGGGGATTATGGTTGATGGACATTGATGGTAAAAATACAAAAAGGCTCACACATGATGGGGCTGGGGACAGAACAGCATCATGGAGTCCTGATGGAAAGAAGATAATCTACTCATCATACAGGTCAGGCAATCCCGACATCTGGATCATGGATTCTAATGGAAATCATCAGACTAAATTAACTGAAGGTGGGTTGAATGATCTCTCACCAACATGGAATCCGAATAGAGAAATTATTGCTTTTGAATCGGATAGATTAGG
>JAGLGJ010000209.1 GCA_023144075.1 Candidatus Bathyarchaeota archaeon
GCCTGATCGTAAAGCATCTTCTCGAAGTGTGGAACAATCCATTTAGAGTCTGTAGAGTACCTGTGAAAACCCCCACCTACGTGATCAAATATTCCTCCATTGCGCATGGATTGCAATGACCTATCTACCATTTGCAGAGCTCGCGCATCACCTATTCTCCTCCAATACCGAAGTAAGAAAAAGAAATTATGTGGAATAGGGAACTTTGGGGCCTCTCCGAATCCTCCATTAACTTCATCGAAACGCTGAGACAGTTCATTATATGCAATTTTCAAAGTATCATTGTCTAGAATCTGTCCTTGTTGGATATCCGTGATTTTACGTAGATTTGCCGTTATCAATTCTGCAGAATTCAATATTTCTTCAGATCTTGTCATCCAGAATTCTTCTATTTTGGGAATCAACTCCAGCATACCAATATGTCCGAGTCTGCTTTGCTTTGGTATATAGGTACCCGCAAAAAAGGGCTTTTTGCTAGGCGTCATTATGATGTTCAGTGGCCAACCACAATTATTAGAAATCATCTGACAGATAGTTATGTATATATTGTCTATATCAGGTCGCTCTTCTCTATCTACCTTAATTGATACGAAAGCTTTGTTCATCAATCTAGCTACCCCTAGGTCTTCAAAAGATTCTCTTTTCATAACATGGCACCAATGACATGTCGAATAGCCAATTGAAAGAAAAATTAACTTGTTTTGTTTTCTAGCTTTCTCGAATGCTTCACTACACCAAGAGTACCAATCAACAGGATTATGAGCATGCTGGAGGAGATAGGGACTTTTTTCATATATCAAATGATTTTCGTAATTATGAATATTCTTTTGTTTATTATTTGTAAACACAATCACGTCCTGGTACTGACTCTATATTCTCTACATAAATAACGCTATTAAAATCGCACTTATCTTAAATACTAAAAGATAATTTTTTATCAAATAAATTATATTATGTGGACTAACTCATGAGATATATTATAGAAGTTCAATTTAGAAAAGATCACATAATCGTTGATCAAAACAAAATAATTATCGGTATAAGATCTCCACCTGAAAAAGGTAAGGCTAATTTAGAATTGATCAAGAAGCTTGCGAAACATTTCGATATTTCTAGTTCACAAATTCGAATAATATCAGGATTTAAATCAAAGAAAAAGATTGTAGATATTCAAAAATAGATTCTCAAATAAGCCTATATGGCCATAATGACGTTATTGTTTCTGCTTTTGGTTTCTTTTTTCTTTTATGTGTTCTTTCTTGTTTCTTTTTTTTTCTTTGGCCTTCCACTTTTCTTTGGAGGTCTACCACGTCGTTTTTTTTGCTCAGAAATCATGTCTACTGCAATTTCTCTTATTTTATCCCTCATTTCGTACGGTACTGCATCAATATCTTTCCTAAGATTTTCAGCAGAATCCATTACATCAGAAATTATATTAGATGTCTTTCTTCTTGGCATTTTTCATCTAAAATACTAAAATTGATAAATAAATTAAGCTTTTTGTTATTATTTTAATTTAAACTCAAAGATTATTATTCAAATAATGACTATTAAAATAAATAATGAATGATATTGTTATAGCAAGGATAATGAACTATTCTAATAGTTTGTATTTTAATAATGCATCTTTTTCTATTTCAAATCTATTCAAAAAATTCAACATAATTAATATTATCCAAAAGTCCACACTTAATTACAAATATGTAAAAAATATCACTGCCATAAAAACTGATACTATTCCTAAAAGATGCAAAATATTGGTTTTTTCTCTTTCCAAAATATTATAGCCAAGATACTTCCGCGCGCTTATCAAAATAATCATAAAATAATAATAATAATTCT
>JAGLGJ010000021.1 GCA_023144075.1 Candidatus Bathyarchaeota archaeon
TATACAATTCCAGAAACAGAAGAAGTTCTATCTCCAGGACAAGAGCTTGCATATCATGATTTCAACATCTCAAGTAATACTCATCTTATTGTGTCTTTTGAATGTGTTCAGAAAAATGGTAAGATTGAATCAATGTTAATGGACAAATATTCTTTTGAAAAATTTAAGACTGGTGAGAATGTATCGGTTGAAGTTTTCATGCGAAAAGTTGGACGAAATGGTACTTTAAGTTATCATTTTGATGATGGTGATCAATATTTTCTTGTTTTCAAACCAATATATCTAACAGGAATAAAAGAGGTAAATAACACTCTCCAAGAAGAACAGAGATTTCATTATTATCCAGCGCAATTAGAGAATGACACTCAATTTAATATAGAGATTACATTAAAAAATAAACATGATAATGTTAGACTCATGATAATCAATCAAACAATTCTCGATAGAATGTTAGGCTTGTGGGTCCCTCCAGAAGGTTCAGTGTATGCCGAGGAATCTGGTAGCGAGGCTGTTGAACTTAATTGGCTAGCAAATAATAATGAAAAATTCTATGTTGTAGTAATGCCTCTATCATCTGACTGGCCGTTTGAATATTCAATTAAACTATATGCGATAAAAATTGATGGCGCTTTCCCAGTTAATTTCAAGTATTCGGCCACTGGAACTTCTGATGGACCTTGGATCATAGGTCTTGTCCCAATAATAGCTGGAACCATTTTAATTATCCTTGTATCTACAGTAAAACTTCCCAAAATTGACAAGAGTGTAAATGAAGACGATAGTAATCAGGCTCATTCAAAATTAGAATGATAAATAAAGGCTTTATCCCAATTATGCGACCAATTCAATTAACTTAGAAAGCCTCTTATTATCGAAATGGGCCTCCTTTAGAATATATTCAAGGAGAGCAGTATAAAAATTGGCACCAGATAAACCTCCAGTTCCTTTGAAAGTGCCTGACATGAAAAATTTTGTCAGGTTAGTTCTTGCGTTAAATGAAGGTTCACAATTAATTTGGAATCTTCCATACAAAGATACGTCTATCTTGTGTTTTTTTACAGCATACATGTATTGGAATGGAGACCTCCCACTTTTAGCCTGTCTATCAGATGAAACACCTAACAAACCATTTATCGCTTATCGAAGTGACCAGCAAAATGGAGAAGAAATTCTCTATGCTGACACGTTTGATGATACAAGATATAGATATGCTTCAATAATTGACTTCAAAAAAACTCCAGATTTATTTCTGAGAGCTCTTAATGGTGACTTTTCAAAACCCCTTGAGCCATTGATGATGGAAGTCAAGGATTTGACAGCTCTCCTTCGTACTTTAGTTCCTCTCTCAATAAGGGAATCAATTTCGTTTCCACTATGGCATTTTAAGAAAGATGCTCATGAGTATCTTGGAGCTGTTATCCCATTCGAGCATTATTATGAATCTGATGCACTACCAGTATTTTTTTACCTCAAACTTTCTGAATCTTTACAAGAACCGTTCATAAGATATAATGCATCAAAACCTGCAGGTGAAACATTGGAATTTGTATCAAACACTTCAGATGCAAAATATTTCTATGCAAAAGTGATAGATGTTGAATCTCTACCTTTCATGGTGTGATGAGATCTTATTCGGATAATTTCAAAATATTGTAACGATAATGAGGTTTAATTGAAATGAGTAAGATAAATTTAGCTTTAGTTGGAGTGGGAAATTGCTCTTCAGCATTAGTTCAAGCAGTAAACTATTATGGACGTTCAAAAAAACACCTGCACTCAGGACTAATGACCGAAAAAGTTGGGCGATATTCAGTAAAGGACATCAGATTTGTAGCTGCTTTAGATGTAGACTGCAATAAGGTTGGAAAAGATCTTTCAAAAGCAATTTTCCAATCACCAAACAATACCCCAAAGTTCAGTTCTGTTCCAGAAACTGGAGTTACTGTAGAGAAAGGCCCTCTACTTGACGGATTAGGTAGTTATGCAAAAGAGAAAATACAGATAGCCCAAACTAAACCAGTAGATGTTAAAAGGCTACTCGAAAAAAAAGAAGTTGACATTCTAATAAATCTCTTACCAAGTGGATCAAATAAAGCAACAAAATATTACGCGAAAGAAGCTCTTTCAGCAAAATGTTCGTTTATTAACGCTACCCCTTCCAAACTTGCCTCAGATAAAGTATGGCAGAAAAAATATCGAACAGCCAAGCTCCAACTAGTGGGCGATGATATTAAGGACCAAATAGGTTCAACCGTTCTACATGAAACTATTCTAAACACATTATCTAGAAGAGGGGTAAAGATCGACGAAAGTTATCAATTAGATGTTGGTGGAAGCATGGAATCTTTCAGTGCGCTGGATAAAGATAGGTACAGTTCAAAAAAGAAATCAAAACTTGCCGCTGTAAGTTCAGCAGTGCCTTATAAATTCCCATTAGTCGCAGGGTCATCTGATTACGTTGAATTCATGGGTAATTCAAGAACTAGTCATTTCTGGATACAAGGAAATTACTTGGGTAAATCACAGTTTACTCTTGATATGACCTTAAATTTTATAGAAGGACCGTCTTGTGCCTCGGTACTGATAGATGTGATAAGAGGAGTAAAACTTGCCAAAGATAAAAAAATTATAGGCGGGCCAAAAGAAATATGTTCATACGCGTTTAAGATGCCTCCCGATCCCATCCCACTTGATGAAGCTACAAAATTATTTGAAAAATTTTCGACTAACAAACGTTGAGTAAAACTCTGATAGAAGTCGATGGGTTATTGCCAAGATTCAAAGATTTAATAAAGAACACATCAGAGAATTTAGCAAGTAATATTGTTCTGGCTTTGGATATCGATAACGAAGATCCTAAAGTCTTAGTAAAAAAATGTGTGGAAATAATCGATACAGTTTCGCCACATATTTGTGGAGTGAAATTTGGTAGACCCCTAATTCTAAGATTATCACTTAACATGCAAATTAGAGACCTTATCAGACTAGCACACGAAAAAAGATTAATTACAATTATGGATGCAAAGATCAATGACGTTGCTCATACAAATCTAAGCATTGCTACTCAATACTTTGATGCAGGATTTGATGCCATTATTGCCTCACCATTTGTAGGTTGGGAGGGTGGTTTAGACACTGTATTCCAAGAAGCATCAAAAAGAAACAAAGGAATAATTCTCTTGGTGCATATGAGTCATAAAGGAGCAAGTCAAGGATACGGTAGGATTGTAATGGATCCAGATTCCACTGAAAAAATCCCACAATTTATTCTTTTTGCAAAAAATGCTTTAGCTTGGAAAGCCGATGGAGCGGTCGTCGGTGCAACACATCCAAATAATATTACTGTTGTAAAAAAGATCCTAGATGAGAATGTTCCAGTTTTTGCGCCAGGAGTGATAGCTCAAGGAGCCTCTCCAAAGGATGCTATCATGGCAGGAGCTGATTATTTGATTGTGGGACGGGGTATCTTTTCATCATCAGAACCTGAAAAATCTGCAAAAAAAATTAAAGATGAGGTAAACTCAACAATCAAATACAAATGTTGAACCTGATTCTGAGTACTCATGATTGATTTCAGCAAGGTTTTTTAGACTTCTAGTGTAGCATTTGAGAAAAAGTAGTTGATGAAGACTTGTCAAAGATTAATGTTGCAATTGTAGGCATAGGTAACTGTGCATCTGCCCTTATTCAGGGAGTAAATTTCTATAAAGACATATCATCGGAAAAAGAAATTCCGGGTTTATTACACGTTAATTTTGGTGGATATCGTCCAGGTGACATAAAATTTGTAGGGGCATTTGATGTTGATGCGAGAAAGGTTGGAAAAGATCTAAGTAAAGCAATAAAAATGAAGCCTAATAATACTAGAACTTTTTCTGAAGTACCCAATTTGGGAGTCACTGTAAAACGTGGTCCTATAATGGACGGTCTGGGTAAATATCTCAAACCAGTTGTCAAGGTTGATAAGAATTCAGTTGAGTCCAATGTTGTTAACGTCCTCAATGAAGCAGAAGCTGACATTCTTATTAATTATCTTCCAGTAGGTAGCGAAGAAGCTTCAAGATGGTATGCTGAACAGGCGTTAAAAGCTGAGTGCGCGTTCATCAACTGCATACCTGTTTTTATTGCATCTAATGATGCCTGGGAAAATAAATTCAGATCTGCCGGTTTACCGGTCGCTGGAGATGATGTGATGAGTCAAATAGGTGCTACAGTACTCCACAAAACATTGGCGAAATTATTAGTAGATCGAGGGGTCAATATTGATGAGAGTTATCAGTTAAACATAGGTGGAGACACAGACTTTTTGAATATGCTAGAACAGGAAAGACTTCAATCAAAAAGAATAAGCAAAACAAGTGCTGTTCGAGCCATGATTCCATACGATGTTCCATTAAGAATTGGTCCAAGTGATTATGTTGATTTTCTTGATAATAAGAAAATCTGCTATATTCGAATCAAAGGAAGATACTTTGGTGATACCCCAGCAAGTATAGAAGCTAAACTTGACATCTGGGATGCTCCCAATAGCGGGGGAGTAATTATAGATGCTATTAGAGCTGTTAAACTTGCGTTAGATCGAAAAATCGCAGGCACTTTAACGAGCATATCTTCATACGCTTTTAAACATCCACCTACGCAACTGCCGGCTAGTGTTGCTAAAGACTGGGTTGAAGAATTCATTATAGGAAAACGAGAAAGATAAATTGGTGCGCATTAGATTTTTTTTCAATATAGATAAGATGAAATACGAAACAAAAATGTCATGACTTACTCAGTATTGTCAACAAAAAGCTTTTATCATACGGGATTTTGTTTCAACCGAGTGAGCAGTATGGGTGGAACTAAAAAGAAAAGCATGTCCAAAATGGAAATGAACGAGAGAACAGGCCAAGATCAGAAACCAGAGAAAAAATCCAAAGGAACTAAGGGAAAAATGGATTTTGAAAAGAAAGAAAAGAGCACGAGGATGCCTAATATAAATAATGAAAAATTGATTTCAGATCTTTCCAAAATGGGTGCAATAACTCCATATGGTGTTGCCTCACAATTAAATTTAAGGATCAGTCTAGCGAAAGACTTACTTGAGGAATTAGAGAAAAAACAGCTAATCAAATCAGTCGGAGGAAATGCTCGAGTTAGGATATATGAGAGTCCGCCGGCTGCCTGAGCATTATTTTTTATTTTCAATTTTTTTAATAAGAATATCAAATATATGTCTACAATCTATATCTTTTCAAGTTTAATCCTTGTGCCAGAATTAATTTTCTGAAATATCGGTAAATTATCATTAATTTTTCCGATGACATTAATTGGACTGTATGGTTGCGTCGCATTTAAAAAAATACATACTGCTGATCCCATTGGCCAATATGCGACAGTTCCAGGATCAACTTGAGTCTTAGGTTTTTCAACTCCAATATTTATTGGCGCTTTAAAATAGATCATGTCTTGGCTTAAGGCAGTTATCCCATTCAGTGGCATGATGCGTAGTAAAGCATCAATCGTTCTCGGTGCCAAAAATCTAATCAATTCGCACTTTGCGTTACCAACATCTTCTACCGTAAACTGTACTTTTATTCGGGATATGCTTTCATTCAAATATATCGCCGATTATCGATTGATTACTAATAGTGGCATCAGACAATCATATCTAATTCTTGGTTAAGATTCGTTCTAGGTTCTTGGCAATCTCCTCAATATGATCTTGTTTGACCATGGGATGTATTGGAAGGGAGAAAACCTGTCTTGAAGCTTTTTCTGTTTCTTGTAAATCCACCTTCTGTGATGCATATTTTCGATAAAGTGGAAGTAGGTGAACTGGGGTTTCATAATATACGGCGGCCCCTATGTTCTTTGAACGTAGTTTACTGACAACTCTATTTCGTTTACCCGCATTCGCCCCTCTCATTCTTACTGTGTAAAGGTGCCAAGCATGTTTACTGCCTTCAGGTTCGAGTGTCAGATCAAGTTTTTTGATGTCTTGAAGCTTCTTTGTAAGATGTTCGGCGTTTTTTCGTCTCTTCTCTAAGAATGTTGGAAGTTTTTTTAGTTGTACCGTACCGATTGCAGCGGCAATCTCGGACATTCTATAATTGTGTCCTAATGTTGAGACCCAATAGGGTCTTTCTTCTCCATGTACTCTAATACGTCTGATTTTTTCAGCAAATTCTGCATCATTTGTAGTTATCATTCCTCCCTCTCCAGTTGTTATGTTTTTTACGCCGTAGAAACTGAAGCATGATGCGTCCCCTATGTTTCCAATCTTTTTATTTTGGTACTCGGCCCCTACAGCTTGAGCCGCATCTTCTATTACGGTTAATCCACTTTTTTTTGCAATCTTGATTATAGGGTTCATATCTGCAGGTAATCCATAAAGATGAACAGGTATAATTGCGCTTGTTCTGTTGGAAATTTTACTTTCAATCAAATCGACTCTCATGCAATATGTTTTAGGATCAATGTCTATGAAAATTGGTTTGGCGCCGACTAACAAAACAGCACCTGCCGTAGCTGGAAAAGTAAATGATGGAACAAGAACTTCATCACCTTGACCTATGTTTGAGGCCATTAATGATGCATGCAAAGCAGCTGTTCCGGTATTAACTGCTATTGCATACTTCGCACCAGTATATTTTGAAAATGCTCTCTCGAATTGCAGAACTTGAGGTCCTGCACCGCTTTTATCTGTTAGCAGACCATCTTTGAGGACTTCAGTTACAGCTTCAATTTCTTCCTTTCCAATACAAGGCTGATTTATCCTCAAAAGACTACGCATATTTATACTTCCCAAGAGAGACGACTCAAGGATCTGTGATTGATCATCTTAAGGCTTGCTAACATCTAAATTTTAATTCTCAAAAAATCTTGGTGAAGTTAGGGGAATTTTTATGATCGTGATAAGACAGTTTCTAATTTTTTCAACACACACTTAAATATCTTAAATAGTAAGTGGAAAGTTCTTGAACAGTATACAACGTAATATTTATTATGTTGTGAAATAGCTGTTGTTTAGCAATTTTACAGGGGAATATAATAATGTCTGCTCCACAACTTTCTGGTCAACCGATATTAGTTTTGAAAGAGAGTGCCACAAGAACAGATGGTAGAGATGCACAGCGTGCA
This sequence comes from Candidatus Bathyarchaeota archaeon, assembly GCA_023144075.1. Taxonomy (GTDB): domain Archaea; phylum Thermoproteota; class Bathyarchaeia; order 40CM-2-53-6; family RBG-13-38-9; genus RBG-13-38-9. The sequence goes on from JAGLGJ010000021.1 coordinate 7,126, forward strand.
AATGTCTCAGCGGCGCGTGTTCTAGGTGAACTAGTTAGAAGTTCGCTGGGACCAAAAGGTATGGATAAAATGTTAGTGGACTCTTTTGGAGACGTAACGATCACTAATGATGGGGCGACTATACTCAAAGAAATGGAAATTGAACATCCTGCAGCTAAAATGATGGTTGAAGTTGCCAAGACACAAGATCAAGAGGTTGGCGATGGTACGACAACAGCTGTGATATTGGCCAGCGAATTACTTGGAAAAGCTCAGTCCCTAATTGAGAAAGATGTGCATCCGAGCGTTATTGTTGAAGGTTTTTCAACAGCTTTTGAAATGGCGACTACTTATCTCGATAAGATCGCCATTAAGATTCGGTCAAATGATAAAACTATGCTTAGAAAAATAGCGGAGGTAGCTTTGGCGACTAAATTAGTCGGCGAGCAGAGAAAGTTACTGGCAAGTATTGTTGTTGATGCTGTTCTTACAGTTGCTGAGGTGAAATCCGGTAAATATGTTGTTGATATCGAAGATGTGAAAATCGAGAAAAAAGCTGGAGGTAGCGTATCTGATACCCGATTGATAAAAGGATTGGTGATAGATAAAGAAGTAGTTCATACTAGAATGCGAAGACGTATAGATGATGCAGGGATTGCTCTAATTATAAAACCTCTCGAAATTGAGAAGACTGAATTCGACTCAAAACTATCTATCGCATCTCCGGAGCAACTTGAGGCGTTTATCAAGAAAGAGGAAAATATGCTAGAAGAGATGGTTGATAGACTTCATAAAATTGGGGCAAACGTGTTAATGTGTCAAAGAGGGATTGATGATACAGCCCAACACTTTCTGGCAAAAAGAGGAATATTGGCAATCAGACGAGTGAAGACGTCAGATATGGAACATCTTGCGAAAGCGACCGGAGGAAAAGTAATCACTGGAGTAAGTCATTTGGAATCGACAGATCTAGGTCATGCAAAACTAGTTGAAGAGAGAAAAATTGGGGATGACAAGATGATTTTCATTGAAGGGTGTAAAAATCCTAAAGCAGTTACTATGTTTATTCGAGGAGGAACAGAAAGAATCATAAATGAAGCGGAGAGGGGGATACACGATGCAATATGTGTTGTCCGAGATGTTGTTCAGGAGCCCAAGATAGTCGCAGGAGGAGGGGCCCCAGAAGCAGAAGTTGCAAAAAGGCTTCGAGAGTACGCCAGAAAGATTTCTGGCAGAAGCCAGCTAGCAATATTATCATTTTCTGATGCTCTGGAATCTATACCTATGGCACTAGCTGAAAATGCTGGATTGGATCCAGTTGATATTTTAGTTGATTTAAGGTCCAAACATGATAAAGGTCAGATCTGGGCCGGTATTGATTCCCTAAAAGGAAAAGTTAGAGACATTTCACAAATAGGCGTATACGAGCCTATGTCCGTGAAACGGCAAGCAATTGCTTCATCAACAGAAGCTGCAACTATGATTTTAAAAATTGATGAAATGATAGCGGTGGGGAGCGAGGGTGGACCTACACCTCCAAAACCGCCAGAAGAGGGTGTTGATGAAGAAGATAGTTAAGAAAAAGGCAAGCAAGGCTCAGACCATAATCGGTCCCCTGAAACTCACTAGATTCGAAAAAGCTAGAGTAGTAGGTGCAAGAGCAATGCAGATCTCTATGGGAGCGCCTGTACTAATGGATGTAGATGTCAAAGAAACATCGCCTATATCGATTGCTCTTCTGGAATTAAAAGAAAAAGTATTACCGATTAGCATTAGGAGAAGTTTGCCTGATGGAACAAGCCAAAATATTCCATTGAAATTATTGGCTTCAGATGAGAATTGGCAATACAAATTTTCATAAATAATTAAATTCTTATTAAGATAGAAGGGGACGCGCCATTAAAAAGGCGTCTTCACCATCATAATAGTACCGTGAGATTCTTTTTCTAATGCTAAATCCTAATTTCTTGTAGAGGGCTAATGCAGGTTCATTAGTGACTCGTACCTCGCAAAATGCCTCTGAAGAACCGTAACTGGTCAGCGATGACATTGCTGACAACATTAGTGCTCTAGCAATTCCTGTTCTTCTATAATTTGGATTAATTGCTATGGAAACTACATGACCTTTTCTAACAGGTTTAATACGAGAAAAATCAGAGAAGCCACTTTCTAGTCTGCACATGATATACCCTATTATTATGCTGTTAGCCTCAGCTACAAAAAATCCCTCTGGGCAATTCTTGAAGATTTCCAAAAAGAAATATGTATTATAATTCTCCGGGAGACAGGTTTTGTTGATTTCCATAACCTTCTCAAGGTCCATTGTTGTAAATCTTCTAAGTGAAATCTCAGAAGTCAGATTCATTTGATTATCGTCGGTGAAATTGAAATTCAACAATATAAGCGTTTGCAAAGGAAATGTGAAAATCTAAACCATGGAATCTAAAAGGTAGCTAGACTTAAATTATAAGACATTTACCGTTACCGATATTAAGTTCAAAGGAGAATACAATTTGAGTGATGCTCCTCCTCAGAAATTGGGTTATGGGGCAGAATATTCACTGGCAGATTTGAAAGCCTTTTTAGAGAAATACTTTGAAGTTATAGATGGATTTTTGGATTTATCGGGTATTCCTACTTTCACAATAAATCCTGAACCAGTAAAAAATAAATTCAAATCACTTACGATCCAATTTAATTCTATTGGACTTCTCCCTATCATGAGAAGAAGTGAATCTAAATTTGTAGTAAAGATTTTCAATAAGACGCCTCAAAAGACCGGGAGAAAAGGATTAGCTCTAATTCTTTTTGTGGCAACAATGATTACCATATATTTAGCAGGTTATGTTCTTTGGATTGAAAATCCCCTATGGAGCGAGATATTAATGCCTAAAGCAAATCCGTTCTTTCAAGCGGCAATATACGCTGTATGCCTTGCGGGGATCATAGGAATACATGAATTAGGACATAAGATAGCATGTAATCGACATGGATTAATGGCATCAAAACCATATTTCATACCAGGCTTTCCTCCCTTTGGAACATTCGGGGCGTTAATATCACTAAAGGATCCGCCGACAAACAAAGATGAATTATTTGACATAGGCATCTCTGGGCCAATAGCAGGATTCAGTATAGTCATTCTTGTAACACTCATTAGTGTTGCATTAGGCGTAGTGATACCTGATGAAAAAGCTCAGATACTTCAAGAACAGAACCTTATAGGTGCTCTCGTTTGGCCAAATTCTCCATATTTATTCGAAATCCTTTCAGGATTGGTTGAGACCCTTGACCTAATAGTTATACCGCAAGGTTCAACACTTGTTCTTGCAAATATTCTGTTTGCAGCTTGGGTCGGATGTCTCATTACCTTTTTGAATCTTCTACCAATATGGCAACTTGACGGAGGACATATCTCACGAGCTGTTCTTGGCCTAAAAGGACATAAATACGCTACGATAGCAGGTCTAGGAGTTTTAATTGTCAGCGGTTATTGGTTTTTCGCTCTGTTACTTGTATTTTTAATGACTGCCGGCAGAAGAATGCCTGAAGCAGCAGAACCACTTGAAAATATTTCTCAGCTTTCAAAATATCGTAAAGCGTTTTACCTTGTAATCCTATTGATTCTAATTCTATGTTTTGTTACACCTCCAAGCTGAGTAGCTGATTATCTTGTTCTCTGGTACCCCCCGAGAATATCTTTTAAGAAATATTGAGACAGGGAAATTGATTTTGAAATTACTTGAGAACACATGTAATGATGAAAAGACATCTGTTAGGGATTTGGCGAGTAAAGCTAGATTTTCCACACAAATGACGGCGGATATAATTAACAGACTTTCAATGTATGGATTACTTCTCTCAAAGAATGAGACCATAATAGTAAATCGTGTTAATCGAATCCAATTGGCTGTGGAAGCTGTAAACAATGGAATGGATTGGGAGAGGATATGTCGAACACTAGGATTTAGAGAATTTGAAGATATCACAACAGAGGTATTACGTGCAAATAATTTCAAAGTATATACTAGATTTGTTTTTCGACACACAGGAAGGAGATTTGAAATTGATGTCGTAGGTCA
>JAGLGJ010000210.1 GCA_023144075.1 Candidatus Bathyarchaeota archaeon
TAGGGTCTAAAATAGAAGTTAATGCCCACTACTGCCCCGATACAAACTGGTTTGAATCAAATATAACATACAATAATGCTCCACAGTTTGAAAAGAATCCAATATCAACAGTCAATATCACCAATATAGGAGAAAGCATCTTCTTTAATGTCACATCAACTGTTCTAGATGCATGGGATAACAACAAAACAGTATCATTTGTAATTACTTCTGAAGAAAGAACTAACTCCGCAGATTATGCACAATTTAGATCAAAAGAGCATGAGAAATTCCTATTAGACTCCCGACCAAAACTTGTTATTGAATATCAATTTGAAACTCCAACTACTCCATTCGAAGTCACTCTCAATACCTCACCCGCCTTTACAGGTACTATAACCTTCAATGGTAATAGTTACAGTCACGGCTCAACAATAAGTGAACAGTCAGGTACATACGATATCAACGCTAATCCCGCCACAAATTATGCATTTTCAAAATGGGAAACAGAAGGCAACATTACTGTTTCAAATCCAAATTTAAACTCAACAAAGTGTACAGTATCAGGTAACGGAACTTTAAGAATGGTACAGACTGAATCGCCACCGCCATCTCAATCTGCAAACATAAATTTTGAAACCGAACCAACCAATGCGGGTTCAATAGGATTTGATGGCTCAAGCTATCGAAGCGGCTCAACAACAGTAAGGTCAACAGGAAGCTATACTATTTCAGCAATTCCAGATTCCGGATATAATTTCTCAAGATGGGAGACATCAGGGTCAATAGTGGTCAGTAATACAAACTCCATTTCCACTACATGTGATATCAACGGAAATGGAACAATCAAAATGGTGCTAATCTCTTCAACACCAACTCCGCCCTCACCTTCCATATGCATTATAATTACTGCATTACATGGAAGTGCATTAAATTCTGAAGTAGGCTATATGCGACATGTTCGAGACGATATGATTGGTTCAAATGAAATCGGCGAAAAAATCGTTCTAGGATGGAACACATTCTACTATTCATGGTCTCCACAATTGGCGAGATGGATAGCTGACTCGGAGTATGTGAAGCCAATATTCAGAGTATTGCTCATGCCATTGATTGCAATTATCCATTCTACATCACTTGTCTTTGTTGTTATTGCATCCTTCAATAATGTTTTAGCATCAGGGTTATCCTTCGTATTTGCATCAGTTCTAACCTCAATCGTCTATATTGTTTTGCCTGTCATGATAGTATTGGCTATTGTTAGAAGGATTCATTCAAATAAACATCAATAGCAGTAAATTAATCCTGCATATCTATAAAAATTCGTGATTTGGATTAATGTTAATTTCATTTAGTGATTCATTTAGCGCGCGCTAACCACTTATCATTTAATCAAATAATGCTAAGATAATTAACAGAAAAAATATGTGTCCCTAATTTATGACACGATCTCAAAAGCTAACATCAAATATTAGACTTTGAATTTGTAATATATATTAGATTTAGTGGTTTTTAAAATGAAAGAGTACGATTTGATATCCATAGGTACTGGTTCTGCGATGGGTATAATTGATGCTATGATCAGCCAAAACCCAAACATGAAAGTCGCAGTTATCGATAAAGATGAACCAGGTGGAATATGTTTAACCAGAGGATGTATTCCATCTAAGATATTATTATACCCAGCAGAATTGGTAAGGCTAATTGAAGAAGCTAAGGAATTAGGAATAGACACCGGCATTAAGAAAATAGATTTCAAAAACATCATGGAAAGGATGAGGAAGATAATCAACAAAGATATTGAGATGATACGACAAGGGCTATCACACTCACCAAACATTGATTA
>JAGLGJ010000211.1 GCA_023144075.1 Candidatus Bathyarchaeota archaeon
AATTTATTTTCAAGCCTGTGGATTATGTGGACGCTCCTATTCCAGAAATGGGGAAATTTACCAGAAAAATGATAATCGACTCCAGCACTGTCGGAGCTAAAGAACTGACATTTCTTTATGGAAAATATGATCCAGACGCTGTTGGTAAAGAATATGAGAAGAAATGTTCCCATCCAAATGCTGAGGAGATTATCTATATAACAAATGGTGAAGGATACATTGGAATTGAAGACAAAGAGTATTTAGTTGAGAAAGGCGATACAGTTTGGATTCCAAAAAAAGCAGTTCACTGGATGTATAATCCGTTTGATAAACCGTTTGAGATGATTACTATTTATTCTCGAGCTTCACTCAAAGAAGCAGGTCTAATAATTCATTAATAGCATACTAAATTTTATTAATTCAATAGGATGCGACTATTTTTGGATTTTTTTTATTGAAAGGAAACTCCATTTGTAAGGAAGCAATTCGTCTCCTTCAGACCAAACCTCGCTTGTATTGTAAAAAAAATTTGCATGGAAAAATTCATTGAACCATTTTTGAAGGAATAACGCCCATTGTTTTACTCCTCTTCTTCTTTTTCCTTTTTCTTTATGATTCCTCTTTTCTCAAGTTCTTTTCTTGAACCTTTAATCCGTTCTTCTCCAAGTCCTGCAGGCTTAGATTCGTATTCTGTCTTGCTACACTTTTCACATTGGTATCTTGTTATTGAGGCGTGAGCTGGACTTACTACTTTTAGTTGACCTTCTTTGCAGTATCGACATTTGCTTTTCATGTTAGCTTTCTCCTATCACTAGAATCATCATCAAATACATACCCTCTTCGATCTGAGCTTTCCTAATTATTTGCTAGGTATTCGCATCCACTAAATAATATTTTGCTCTTGACGCTTCAGTCATTTTTTTATCTGATCTACTGTGAGATCGAGTTCTAAATGTCCTAAACTATAGTTGGTAAGCACAAACACTAGAAAATTGTCCGTGGCTCGCTTCGCTCGCCAGAATGTTAGGTTAAGAATTATGTAATATGTTATGGTACGCACGTGCTATGTCGTTCTATCCATCTGGTTAAGATCGAGATTCCACTTTTTTCATATAATGATCTCAGTATCATAATTCATTGTACTATTCTTCCCCCATAAAACTCTCATATCCTTCTCTTATTAGAAATACTGCGATAACTAGACCGATGACAGGATCCGCCTGCCATAATCCTAAGAAATAATTAAATCCAAGACCAATGAGTAAGGCAATAGATAGAGCTGCACATGCAAATGTTTCTTTTGAATCTGCAATCAGGCTTCTACTCTTTAACAATTTTCCAGTTTGATATTTCATATGCGATAAAATTGGCATGATTATTATGGAAAGTGTAGCTATGATTATTCCTAAAATACTTGGATTTGGAGCCTCAAAATGATAGAGCTTTTTTATTGATTCGAAGGCGACATAAAAAGCAAGTATGAAAAAAGAATATCCGACTAGTCTTACTGCTCTTTTTTCAATTTTTTCTTCTTCTTTTGGCATTCTTTTTTTCTTGAATTTCCATATCATGATTAAGCCTGAAAATGATTCGACAAAACTATCGAGTCCAAATCCTAATAGAGCTATGCTACCGGATAATGAGGCTGCCAGAATTGATATGATACCTTCAATTATATTATAGCCAACTGTGAAATAGGATAAATTAAGAGCTTTTTTATGAAGATCCGCATTCACTGTAATCACTTATCGCCTAATCAAATAATATTAAGATATTTCACAGAAAAATAAAAGGTATACGTAATTTATGAGATTCATTTAGCATTG
>JAGLGJ010000212.1 GCA_023144075.1 Candidatus Bathyarchaeota archaeon
TTAAAGGATGATCAACCCCAGCCAAAAGATTACATAGAATTTAATTAAACTTTGCCGCAGCCAATCTCCAATAGCCAATTTCTAACAGTTTGGAAAGACTTATTGCATTCACAAAAACCAATACTCACGCCGATATGGTTCGGAATAGAAATGTTAATTCATAAATCTACAATCAAGGATTATGACGATTATTCAAAGGTAAATCTATTTTTCAATCCAAATTCAATAGCAGTTGTTGGAGCTTCAAAACATATCAATAAAGCCGGTAATGTTATTTTTTCAAACTTCGCTGAGAATAAAAGACGTGGAATTTTCAAAGGTGAGATCTACCCCATAAATCCAAAAAATGAAAGTATTCTTGGTCATCGATGTTACCCTTCCCTAACAAAAGTTCCAGGAAATATTGATGCAATAGTGATAGTCGTACCGAGCAAATTTGTTCCTGATGTTCTCAGTGATGCAGGAACTAAAGGTGTTAGTGTAGCTATAGTTATTACAGCGGGTTTTAGAGAAATTGGAAATGATGAACTTGAAAATGAAGTTAAAAATATCGCTAAAGAATTCGGAATCAGAATTCTTGGACCAAACTGTTTAGGAGTTTTCGATTCATACACTGGTGTAGACACACTATTTCTTCCAGAGACAAAAGTTCTCAAGACAGGAGATGTGATGGTTGCCACGCCACGTCCTATGCAAGGCAATATTGCTATGGTTAGTCAGAGCGGTGCTTTTGGAGCGGCTTCACTTGACTATCTGACAGGAAGGCAGATAGGTATAAGCAAGTTTGTTAGTTTTGGAAATAAAGTTGATGTTAGTGAGGCTGAGATACTACATTATCTGAATCATGATGATAAAACAAGAGCAATTCTTCTCTATATAGAGAGTATAACTCATGGAAGAAAATTTATGGACGTAGCGAAGGATGTTACAAAATCAAAACCAATTACGGTATTAAAATCAGGAAGAACAAAAGCAGGTGCAAGGGCTGCAGAGTCACATACAGGTTCTATCAGTGGTACCAGTGCAGTCTATGATGCTGCGTTTTCTCAAATCGGAGTAATAAAATCAGATAACATGTCTGAATTCTTCAATATTGGAAAAGGTTTAGCATTCCAACCACCAGCCAAAGGAAGAAATGTTGCGATAATAACCGATGCCGGGGGTCCAGGTGTCATGGCATCAGATGAATGTGAGTTACGGGGAATTGATGTTAAAGTATTTTCAGATGAAACGATCAACAAATTTGAGAAATTGAAAGAGAAAGGAATCTTACCAAATTTTGTTCAAAACAGGAATCCTGTGGATTTAACGGGTTCAGCAACTTCTGAAATGTTTGAAAAGGCTATGAGTATAGTTGTGGCTGATAATGAAGTTAATGGGATAATAGTAATCGGACTACATCATGTTCCAGCAATTCAAGAAGATTTTGTAGATCGAATAGGTAAAGTCGCTGCTGGAACAATTAAGCCGATTGTGGCCTGCGACATAGGTGAGACGGAAATGGCTTTTTATGTGAGGTCAAGATTTGAAAAATTCGGTATTCCTGCGTATCCAGCTCCAGAGGACACTGTACAGGCAATGGCTGCATTAGTTTCGTATGGAGAATATCTTCAAAAAGTTAATTGTTTCGATAGTTATTTAGATTCATTTCTAACAAGGTCAGTAAACAAGATCGATATTCAAAAGTGATGTAATCTAATATTACGTTTTTTTATAGACTTTATCTCCTTCTCGTACTATTCCTTTAACTTTAAGACCAACTGACTGTCCTGATTCAGCTGCTTCAATATCCTTGTGCTCTACTTGC
>JAGLGJ010000213.1 GCA_023144075.1 Candidatus Bathyarchaeota archaeon
TACAAGAATATCTATATGTCTCCTTCTTGGAGCAGTCCCATATCGAGTTGATAATCCACCGCCCAGACGGGTCTTTCTCATTTTTGGCAATTATCGTGTTGCCTCTATTATGAGTTTTCGAATCTCTTTAGATTTCTGAATCGCGGTCTCGACTGCCGATTCGATTTCACTCGGTTCAAACCCTCCTAGACCACCCTTTTGCATTGCACAAACACAGTCCTCGTTATCTATGCCAACAGTCAGTCTTGCACTCATGGCATGTTCTTCTTGGATATTCGGGTCCAACATCAAAGTTTTTCCTATCTTTGCAAATGTAATAGGAATAGGATAATCATTCATTGGCAATGGTTGCTGATTATCTTTAATGATTAATTCATCATGTTTGACCTCGTATTCATTCAATTTACTTGTAAGAAGAGCTGACAAGGCTGCATAGGTTGAGGCATCAATGAGATTACCATAATGATCAAGCATGTTTAAGTCAATGAAAACAACAAAGGTTTTTTTACCTGGAACTATGCACAATTTTGTAAGATCTATTGCCTTGGATTCCCTAAGGTTTCGGTCTACAATTCTAGAAAGCTCTATTGAGTTTTCCTGTGGAGGACCTAATTCAAATGTCGGATGCGCTAAAGGCGTAAATTCAGCATTAACCGTTTGAACCCCTTCATTTGGCGTATCTGGAAAAGGCGTTCCAGCCTCGATTTTGACACCCACAATTACTTTGGTCTGTCCAATGTCAACTTGCGCAGACCCGTTTGCCTTTTCTATTATTCCGGTTTGGATTTTTATTTCTCTATAGTCCATAGGCGCCCTATTATCAATTCTTTTACCTTTCGAAGCTAGATCGATAATATGATCACGCTCAAGTGTCAGGATTTCAGATGAATGAGGTGTTGTTGACATTACTTTACTTCCTCCTTGGAATCCTTGGATGTTTCAGTATCTGATTCAAGCTTATATTTTCGTTTTAAAGCATCATTCTGGAGATTGCTGATTTTTCTGCATCCCTCTAACGCCATATTAAATGCTTTATCAAACTCTTCTTTGCTTAGTTTTCCATCCATTTGTATCAAAGTTACTAAATTGTGATTTGGCATTAAAGCGATAGGCAGATCTGCTTCACCATATTTGTCTTCAAGATCATAGAGATCAACAATCACATGACCTTTTACTTTTCCAACTGAACATGATGAAACTAGCTCCTTTAACGGAATTCCAGCATCTGCCAGAGCGAGAGAAGCTGCCACTATACTTGCACATCTAGTTCCACCATCACATTGTAGCGCTTCTATAAAGATGTCAATTACAGTTCGAGGATAGTATTCAGATAAGACAGAAGGCTCTAGAGCCTCTCTGATCACCTTTGATATTTCTACCTCTCGTCTTGATGGTGCTGGATGCTTTCTCTCATCAGTTGAGAATGGTGCCATGCGGTATCTGCATCTTATAGCCGCCCTGTCAGAGATTATCAAATGTTTTGGATGTATCTCTCTCGGCCCGTATACACCAACTATGATCTTGTTTTTTCCCTGTTCAATGTACGCAGAACCATTTGCATTATGAAGAACTCCAACCTGCAATTTTATTGATCTGAGTTCATCTGGTCGACGACCATCTAATCTCAATCCTTTATCATCAATCAAATTTTTAGAAGGATCAGGCTTTACCAGTTTTTACACCTCTGAGTTTTCTGTTGATTACTTCAGAAACCCTATCTGTGAGACCTTGCGTATGCGCCTCATGCTCAATCATCTTAATCAATTCTACAACTACCTCCTCGTTTTTGGGAGAGTTACATGTTAC
>JAGLGJ010000214.1 GCA_023144075.1 Candidatus Bathyarchaeota archaeon
CGCCATAGGTGCAGGTGGCTTTACATATTTAGCTGCGTCTGAATTGATTCCTGAAATTCAAAAAGAAGAAGATCTCAGGAGATCAATATTCCAATTTATTTTATTTATTTCTGGGGTCATCATGATTTGGGTTCTAGGAATTATTTTTGTAGAGTAAAACGGTAGAAAAGGAATTTGTCGAAGAGAAATATGTTGATCTGAATTTAAAGCATGTGCTATTGTGTGGTTATTAATTGTCGATAATCACATCTATTCCTTTATTTTTCAAAAACTCTTTTGTCTGTTTTATTGAAAACATTCTGAAATGAAAGATGGACGCAGCCAAGAGGGTTGTAGCTCCACCATCCACTACCGCTTCATACAAATGTTCTAATTTTCCTGCACCACCAGAGGCAACAATGGGGATTTTAACAGAATCTGCAATAGCTCTGGTGAAAGGAATATCATATCCAGCTAATGTGCCATCACCATCCATACTTGTGGGCAGCAATTCACCCGCTCCCAGCAATTCGCATTTTTTCGCCCATTCAACAGCATCAATTTCAGTCCCTTCAGTACCTCCTTTTATAACGACTTCAAAACCTGAGGGTAGCTTTGAATTTCTTCTTCCATCTATGGCGACAACAATTTTCTCTTTACCGAATTTATCCGATGCTTCTTTGATTATTTCTGGATTTTTAACGGCGGATGTGTTTATTGATATCTTGGATACCCCAAGATCGAAGAGTTCTACCATATCATCTATTTTTGCTATTCCTCCTCCAACCGTGAGAGGTATAGTAATAGCTTGAAGTACATTTTTTACCCACTGTAATCTTGTTTTTCTACCTTCCAAAGTGGCTGCAATATCCAGCATTGCAAGTTCATCTGCGCCTTCTTTTTCATAGAATTTAGCGTTCTCAACAGGGTCGCCAGCATCACGAATATTAACGAAATGAACACCTTTGACAACTCTTCCATCTTTCATGTCGAGACAGGGCATTATTTTGACTTTAACCATAATTCTTCACGTTCTAAGCAATAGACATCTTTCTGATATTGCATTCAAAATGTATCTAATTAGTTCATCGTATAGATGTTACTTATTTTAGGTTAGAGAAAAATGTTTGAGCGATTAACCCTGCGATCGGTGGAAATAAGAATGTGCTAGCTAGACGAATAAGTGTGAATTTCCAACCCAGAATTCCTATCTCCATTGGTAGTCTACTTACCGCCCATAATGACCACGAGGTTAGAAATGCTACCATCGTTCCAATACTCGCTCCCGCACTAAGTAGACCTGATGCTATAGGTAAACTGACATAAGGTCCGCCTGGAGAAAGACCACCAGCAACTGTACCGATCAATATCCCTTTCAAACCTGATTCTGTCCCAATCCATTGAGATAACAATTCACTCGGTAACAGAACCTGGACCATTCCTGCTGTAACAAAAGATAAAATCAGCAAAGGAAAAATCTGTATAATCATATCTAAAGCCGACTTCAATCCAGTAATATGCATTCCACCTTTCTGGTATCCTATAATGAGTAGGATGACAGTGATAACTCCCATTATGATTGTTGGAATCAACATACTATATTTCCTCTCTTTTTGGATCAATTCAATTCTCCAATACAACATGCTGGATTGAGAAGTTGTATTTAATAAAAGCGCGTGCCGTAGAAAGTGAGCCATACTTGTCATATAGGCTAAACAAATCAAGCTTACCATTTAATGGATACAATTTAATTTGTAAAATGTGATATCTGACACAAAACATTCATTGATAGATTACAAGCAGATTTATTATGGGTTTACAAATG
>JAGLGJ010000215.1 GCA_023144075.1 Candidatus Bathyarchaeota archaeon
ATTATTTTCAGGTGCACCAGCAGACGTTTACTTATCTGCTGACCTTAAATGGACAAAGAAGCTTAATGAGAGTGAACTTCTTTACAACAATGAATATTATAACTTCACAAAGAATAAACTTGTTGTGATAATGCCAGAAGATAATCCCAAGAATATTAGTTCCTTGTTGGACCTTACTCGGACCGATGTTAAGGTTATTATTGCAACACCGACTTCTCCCATAGGGAAGTATACAAATATTACGTTAACAAAGATTGGAGAAATTTGGGGAGATGAACATTCTCCACAATATAGAGGCGCTCAATGGAAGAATTATCGAGACAGAGTTGTTAAAAATATCATATCATATGAACCTTCAGTTTCACAGGTGGTAAGTAAGGTTGCATTGGGTGTATGTGATGTTGGTTTCGCATATGTTTCTAATACGAAATCTCAGCATTCTGGGTTGAAGTATCTCGATATGCCTGACGAGGTTAACACAATGGGTATCTATGGAATTGCAGTGATGGATACAGTATCGAAATTAAGTTTAGCTGAGAAGTATGTTGAATTTTGGTTTTCGGACGAAGGTCAAACGTTACTAGCTGATTATGGCTTTGGAGAAGGACCTATAGAACAGGAATAGTAGAATTTATTGTTCGGGTTCTACTATCACTGCAGTTCCTGTTGCAGATATTACGGTAACTCCAGCTTGTAAACCTAGATCTGATGTTTCCAAGTCAAGTCCTGTAATTGCGTTGGCGCCCTTAGCTTTCGCTTTATCCTTTATTCTGTCCATTGCTTCGATTCTTGCTTTTTCAAGTTCTGTAGTAAACGCTGTCACCTCACCGCCTAACATTGATTGAAAGCTTGCTACGAATTTTCCTAGAACTCCTCGAGTACGTGGTGTAAGACCTGTTACTACACCTAATACTTTCTTAATTTTGTATCCTGGTATCGATGGAGTGGTTACAATCAGAAATTCTTGTGTATTTGATATTGGGGAACCACAATGTTGACAAAATGCAAATTCTTCTTTTATTTCTTTTCCACATTTTTGACATTTCATATCGATTCGCCTTTTTTAGAGTGTCATATTTAGATTCAGAAAAACATTACCCAGATTTTAGTTTATAGAGTGCTATGACAAATCACAATATTGATATTAACATTATTGTTTGTCAATCATAAATAAACATAAGTTGTGTTCTGTGCTATGTTGATTGGATATCCTAATCACCCAAGAAGAAATTTTCTAAAAGAGATCAATTGGATTGGTGAAAATAATTTCGATTTTATAGATGTATTTTTAGAAGAGGATGCGGCTTCACCACAAAACATCAACGTTCCGAAAAGTAAAGTGCTGTTGCAAAATTATAATTTGGATACGGTTGGTCATACCGCTTGGTATTTGCCTATCGGTTCCCCAAATAAAGCAATTAGACTAAGTGCTGTTAAGGAAGTATCCAAATGCTTTGATGTTTTCAGAAATTTGGAAGTGAAACTGGTGACTATTCATGCAGATTGGACTAGCGGTATGTTCTCTGAAACTGAAGCGATCGATTTTCAGTCAGAGTCTCTGAATTTGCTTAATAATAAAGCAAGAGAATATGAATTAGAGCTTATTTATGAACCCACAGTCTCCAAACATGATACCATCGAAAATATAGAGAAGATATTGAAAAAAGTGCCAAACATGCATTTTCACCTCGATATTGGCCATGCCAATCTCAATAATAATAATCCTATAGAATTCATAGAAGCTTTCCACTCAAAAATGAAACATGTCCACATGCATGACAATGATGGAATTCG
>JAGLGJ010000216.1 GCA_023144075.1 Candidatus Bathyarchaeota archaeon
TTTTGAGAGGTTTAAGATCTCCAGTAAGAGATAAACTTGTATCTACTGGAATAGTGATGATAAAACAACTTACTGAAATAGATCCCAACGAATTAAGAAGAAGAGCACGAATCTCAAAAAATGATTCTGAATCCATTATCAGTAAAGCAAAAATCATATTCTCTGATAATGACTAAAATAGCGAGATATTACTGCATTAATTAGTAGTAATTATTCGAATTATTATCATCACAATAGTAGATGAGAATATTAAGAAAATATTCAATAATTCATAACATTCCGCCAAGTTGGTATTCATAAAAATGAGTAAGTCCAACCTAGAGATGCAAGTTAAAGTCCTACCCCAAAAGACCGGGGTCTATATCCTGAAGGCTGATGACGTTCTCTACGTTGGTAAAGCATCGAATATCAGGAATAGAGTGAAGAATCATCTTCTAGCTGCGAAATCAAACCCTCGTGAAGCCATGATTATTGATAATACCAAGAAAATTGATTATATCATTACAAATACAGATGTGGAAGCACTTGTAGAGGAAAACATTCTAATTAAACAATATAAACCCAAGTTTAACATTCAACTCAGTGACGATAAGACATATCCTTACCTCAAGCTGAGCTTGGATGAAGAATATCCTACACTTTCGATTGTTCGAAGGCCTAAGAACGATAAAAATCGATATTTTGGGCCATATGCTGATGTAGCTGCAATGCGGCAGACTCTGAAAACTCTTAGAAGCCTGTTTCCTTTAAGGGCATGCAAACTCGATCCAAGAAAGCCTAGAAAACGCCCTTGCATGAATTATCAAATTGGACTTTGCAGTGGAATTTGTGCCGGGCTTATTTCAAAAGCAGAATATAATGAGAGAGTCAAAGAACTACTTTTTGTTATGGAAGGAAGGCCGGATCTTGCAATCGAAAAACTGAAAAGTAAAATGTTACAGGCATCATCAAATCTTGAGTATGAGAAAGCTGCGCACATAAGAGATAGGATAGAAGCCTTAGAGAAGACTCTTTCAAAAATGACAATATTGTTTTCCAAGCCTATCGATCTAGATGTTTTAGGAGTCGCCAAAACCCAAACAGAAGCCTGTGTTCAAATAATGCAAGTCAAGAACGGTAAATTAGTTTCATCAGAATCCTTTGATATGAAAGCTCAAGATGCAGAAGAAAATGAGATAATTGAATCTTTCATACAACAGTATTACTCCAAAAGAACTTTCTCTCCACCTGAGATCATAGTCTCAACAAAACCTTATGATGTTTCAATTATTCAGGAGTGGATGTTCGAGAGGTTCAATTCTAAAACTAAGATATCAACTGGAGTAAGAGGTCAAAAACGTCGGTTACTCAAATTAACGATAGAAAATGCTAGATCACATCTTGATGAATTGGCTGATAAAAAAAGGAGAGCTCTTAAAGGATTGAAAGAGCTTCAAAAGATTCTCGAATTTGATACATTACCAAAATTGATTGAATGTTTTGATATCTCAACATTGAGAGGTAAAAATTCAGTCGGGTCCATGATTTCATTTCTAAATGGAGAACCTTTGAAGAGAAGCTACCGAAGATTTAAGATTAAAACAATTGTGGGACAAGATGATCCAAAAATGATCGGTGAAATAATTCATCGAAGATATAAGCGCTTACTCCAAGAGAAATCCCAGCTTCCAGATCTGATAATCGTAGATGGTGGAATAACTCAACTTAATGCAGCTAGAAAGTCTATGCTTGAATTGGGGATGGAACTGCCGATTATAGGGTTGGCAAAGCAATTCGAACATGTATAT
>JAGLGJ010000217.1 GCA_023144075.1 Candidatus Bathyarchaeota archaeon
TTGTGGTTCCAGCATGCAGCGAAGCAGAGCTTGCTCTGCGTAGAGCTGAAACAAAGGGATTAATCAGATACGTTCCGGGAGAAGAAAAGTTCCAAGTATTGAACAAGAGAAAACTTACGAAAGAACAACAATGGGCTCTCAATTATGTACAGGAAAGAGTTCTAACAAGATGGGTAAATACTGGAGTTCAATTTGCGATAAACATGTGTATATTAAAATTATTGGGTATGAATACTGTATACCCTGTTGAAGACGTAAAAAAGATGTCAGACCATGCAGGCAAAGTTCTTCCTGATGCATTTCTTATACCTTATCATGCTGATGTCAGATATCTTGCAAAAGAGATACATACTGAATTGGAAAAAACAATGCTGCATGCTGTTGATGTACGAACAGGTCTTAGACTTCCAACGGACTATGTTCTCAAAGATAGAGATGTAATAAGTATAATTGCAGCTGCTCGTAAGAAAAGACCCTAATGCTTTGAAACAAACTTCAAAAGATCCGCTTTAGTTACGATTCCTCTGGTATGTCCTTTTTTTGTCACTAAAACAGCCTGACTATACTGAAGTAGAGAAGATATTACTGTAATAGGGGTATCTTCGTTTACTGTGGGAAAAGCATCTTCCATTATCGACTCTACTGTAACACTTGAAAGTTGTTTAGGATCTTTCCTTACTAGTATCTGATTGAGGACTGTTTTCTCAGTTATGCTTCCTACAATCCGAGTCCCGTCGAATACTGGAAGTTGGGAATAACCTGTATCATTCATTATTCGGATTGCTTTGGAAACAGTATCATTTTTCTGAACCCCTACAACTTTTCCTTCAAGAATTTCTCCAATCTTGATTTCTCTCTTCTTTTCGAGACTTTCGAATAAATCAAAAATGTCCTTCGTTTTAGTGTATGAAGGATTTATTCTACCCGTTTCGATTTTTGCGATCATAGATTGGCTAACGCCAACCATTTTTGCAAGCTCCTTTTGGCTCAAGTCTAGACTTTTGCGTCTTTTTTCGATCTCTTCAAGCTGCGGGAGCATGATTCATGTATCCTCTGCCTGTAAGTGAGAGAGAACCAAATATAATCAACAATTTTCTAAGTTTTTCTAGGGGACAATTGATATTTGTGCTTTTCATTCAATTATCCACCGAATATTATTATATCTTAATACTATTCAAAAAGAAATCTATCTATGGGCGTCAAGAATGCAACTTGAAGATGTTATCTCCAACTATCGTATTATCGATCTAACACATGTTTTGGAGGAGAGGACTCCTTGCTATTTGCCCTATTATCATATGCCATGGATGTCTAGGAAGCAAGATGATGGTTACAATGCTTACGTATTGCAAATTGCCGAACATCATGCAACTCATGTGGATGCACCTGCCCATGTCGGTGGGACAAGATGGCTTGATGATATCGATTTGGATAGTTGGCATGGACCTTGCCGAGTAATAAATCTGAAAAACAAAAGATTGGCTGAAGAAGTATTTACAAAAGACATCAAATCATGGGAGAATAAGAGTGGTCAAATAAATAAAGACGAAATCATACTTCTTCAATATGGGTGGGACAAGAGATGGATTACAAAGGATGACAAAATCAACACACCTAAGAAAGGTGAATATTTGAAGGATTTTCCAGGTCTGTCTGAAGAAGCAGCAACATATCTAGCGAAGAAAAAGATCAAACTAATTGGAACTGATACGCCAACAGTTGATTCTATTTCTGCTTTTCTTGATGC
>JAGLGJ010000218.1 GCA_023144075.1 Candidatus Bathyarchaeota archaeon
AATTTCAAGCAATTTTCTAGCATGTTCATAATAAATTTGAATTCGATCGCTCTGAATATATTCAGAGTTCCATTCGCATTTCAACCATCTCAAATCATCTCTGATCATATCATAAAATTCTAGTGAAGATTTCTTTAGACGAGGGTCAGTATCCTCGAATCTAAGAATAAAATCTCCATTGTACATTTTTGCATAGTCATGAGAAAGTACTATTGCTCTAACGGAGCCAAGATGTAATGCACAATCTGGATTTGGTGAGAATCGAGTAACAATCTTTTTAAAATTTTTAACATTCTTCAGGGGTGGAAGAGTTTTTTGCTGTTTTTTCTTAGTAACTTGTATTGAATCTGGCCATTTTTCTGTTAAAAGCGACATTTGTTCTTCGATGGTAAGCTGATTTATTTCAAAAACGATAGTTGACACAAATTCTTTCAATTCTTTAGCCTTTTTTCTTAACTCAGCTCTTTCTCCTAAAACTCTTCCAAGGACAACACCAACATTCGCTTCTCCTTCATGAGATGTTGCATTGATAAGTGAGTGTTTCCTGATGATCTCTCTAATTTCATCTGTAAAACTCAAAATAATCACAATAGGTCTCTTTTAATTCCAATATCGAAACTGATTATGGATCATATATGATTTAAAGAGTCGATTGCTTCATTTGTCTGTATTGGAATTGCTGTCTTTTGATTTAACTGTTCAAACTTAAATTTGTAGTTTAGGTATCAATATATTGAATAAGAGTTCTCCACCTGACGAAAGTGTTGGGATTGCAAAAAATAATATTAATAAAAATTTCCTTTGCATTTGTGTTATTGAATTTTCTTTTTAGCTTCAGTAATTGTTTGGGAGAAGAAAAGTCAATTTTAAGCAATGGAGATTTTGAAGCTGGTAGATTGAGAGCATGGAGTGTAGAGGGACCGGCCAAAGTTGTTGAAACATATGTCGTTTGGGGAGAAATTTCGGAGATTGAAGACGCAACTGATTTCCCAGCTGCTGGACCTAACTCTGGGAAATATTTTCTAGTTCTTGGAGATGATGACGATCCTGGAACAATATCGCAAAGTGTTAAGATTCATGAAAATGCGACTCGGGCTTTAATATCGTTCTGGTATTCTTGTACTCCAACTACAGGTTCGAAATTGAGTTTCTGGATAAATGACGAGGAAGGAATGCCTTTGAGAACTGTGAACTTTATTGGAACAATGGCTTGGAAAGAATTCACATATAGTATTGAATCCAAATATTTTGGTCAAAAATTAACAATTGGATTTCAAGGTGAGGGTATCACAAATTATCAAGCGATGGCTGAGGATCGTATGAAATATGAGTGTTTGACACTTCTTGATGACGTCTCTTTAATTGTTGATGAGCCAATTTCGCCACCAACTCCAACTACAACAACTACCTCCACCAAGATCACAACAACACCTTTGACTGAAACTCCCCCATCCAGAACTGGGCCTCCAAAAGAATTATTCTTAAAAACTCCAGATCCTTTCGAAATAACTATTATTCTATTGGTATCTTGTACTCCAATAGCGATAGCCGCATTATATCGCTCAAGAAAGATTCGTGAGCAAAAAAAATACACATCAAAAAACAATAACTAGTTGTATCAATTTGTTTTTGGAGTGTAAATTGTATCTCTAAATCAAATCATTTCTAATCAGTTCTTCTGTAGTTGGTTTAGGTATTTTTAGAAGGTCTAGGCTTTCAATTGTTGCTTGATGTCCTTTCAGGGAC
>JAGLGJ010000219.1 GCA_023144075.1 Candidatus Bathyarchaeota archaeon
TCTCTTGAAATTTCTCCTTTACTATATCTAAGATTCAATGTGTCGATGACACTGGATTTCTCATCTTTTTTCGGTAATTTGCTAACTCTTCCACTTACTATTATTCCAATAACTATGAGAGCCAGTATTATAGCAAGAATAATTGCTAGAGTGATGTAGGCCATTGAATAGTCAGCCTGCCACATTGCATCGACAGTCATAGGTTCGTTAATGGTTATGAGAGTCGTTGAACTGAATTGGTCACCATCACGTACTCCAACCCATCTATCAAAGACATGTTTTGCGCCAAGTGAACCCCAGAATCCTGAAATTGATACTTCAGGATCAACAGATATGGTTGCAGTAGAACCTTCTCTGTACCAACCAGATCCTTGAGGTCTACCTAACTCCGATTTTACTTCTATATAGTACTCGTTTTCGTAAACTGCTCTTGCATTGTAAGGTTTATTCATAGTCAGACTGATAGTCGAACCAGTCACTTCTGAACCGTCAATATTCCAAGCCCTGAAAACTCTTCTTTCTGAGTTTGAATCCTTAATCATCTCCTGAGCTGTCAATGTAACAACTGTATCCCTCTGTTTCCAGCCAGCCTTATCTGCTGACTGGCCTTGGATAGTATCGACACTTAGCATGTATTCAGGTTCATAATTGAACGTGTGGGAAGCCTCGAGTTTTTGTCTAGCGTAGCTGTACTGATAATAATAGTAGGAATAACCTCCTGTTACAGGGTAGTATGAACTTTCGACTTCATCCAAATTCCATATTGGTTCGCTGGCAAAATATCTTGTACCCTCCGATCCAGAAATGTAAGTTGAAACACTGAAAACATGAGATTCTCTACTGCTTACTTCAAATTCCTTAGATGATCCTCCTTGAATCGTTCCCTCCTCATTCCCATCGATCTCTATTGTCGTAGAATGTTCGGCTGGAAGACCAAATATCGATATTGTTACAACATACGTTGTAAAGGAAGAAGAATATGAATACGGATAATACGAGTAACCATAGTACGAATACGGATAGTATGAATAGGAAGAGTAAGAAGAGTACGGATAATAGCCTGAAAGACTAGCTTGAAAAGAGGAATTTCCAGAAGCAAAACTAACTACTGTTCCTGAGTATATCAGTAAAGCCGATAGAGTAAGAAGAAATATTGTCGATGAAGATTTCATTCCATCACCAATAAATCAATATAACAGCGTTATATTTAAATCTCCCTAAACGTTAACTAAGAAACGATTAACCAAAAATCTACTCGATTCTCACATCCACTATCGCCACAATGAATACAATCTAACAATCACGACACTAGTATTCGCCGAATATGATGAGTGCATGCTGTTTCTAACCTGGTAATCAGGACCCTCTCAGTTTTTGATGAGATAGTTCTGCGTGCGCTAATACGTAGTTATGTGTCACATATGAACCAGTATTTATGTGGCACATGGCAACATTTATACATTCAATGAACTGACCATTTAAGGAGGAACAAGTAAAATGAGACTTACATACGAACGAAAAAAGCAAAAGGTTACTGGAATATTTGTAATCTTCCTTTTAATGACTTTAGTGATTGCAAACGCTGGAGTAGATCTATCAATAGCAAAAACAGACAAATCCAAAGGAAAAGGAATCGAAAAAAGCTATGAGATTTTACAGGAATCTGAGACTACTACCATAGATACTACTACAACTGATACTACTA